>JAOZSC010000037.1 GCA_029939875.1 Desulfobacterales bacterium | reverse complement strand
CGACCAGGCCGAGTATCAACTGGCAGTAATCGAAAAATTGTCACTAGCCAGTGGCAATCGACTTTCGACCCGCGCACCCTATTTTGTCGAATATGTTAAAAAATACCTGGAAGAGATAATGGGGGCTGCACGGCTTTACAAGGGTGGACTGTCCATCTACACCACTCTCAATGACAAACTGCAGCAGGCAGCCGAAAAGGCCGTCAAGGACGGCATCATTGCCCTGCAGGTACGCATGGCAAAAAACAACATCCCATCCGGTGACGCCCAGGCCGCCCTGGTGGCCCTGGACGCCACGTCCGGTGGCATCCTGGCCATGGTGGGAGGCAGCGATTTTTCCCAAAGCCCGTTTAATCGTGCAACCCGCGCCATGCGACAGCCCGGATCCGCCTTTAAGCCCATCGTTTATGCCGATGCCATCGAGCAGGGATTTGCCCAGAACAAAATGCTCCTTGATGCGCCGGTAGCTTTTAAAAGAGTCGGTGGAAAAAGCGATTGGCGCCCACAAAATTTTTCGAAAACCTATCGGGGTGAAATAACACTGCGAAAAGCGCTGGCGATATCGCAGAACATTCCTGCTGTTCGCCTGATCGAAATGCTGGGACCCCAGTCGGTGGTACGTTTTGCCCGCCGCCTGGGAATCCAGTCCAATCTGCAGCCCTATTTGTCCCTGGCCCTGGGAACCTCCGAGGTGACCTTATTGGAGTTAACCTCCGCCTATGCTGTTTTTCCTAGGATGGGCAAGTGGATTGAACCCTTCGGCATATGGCAGGTTACCAATCGCCGGCAACGGGTTATCTGGCATGCCCGTCCCCAAAAGCAGCTCGCCATGAGCCGGGAGGCTGCGGCCATTGTCACCGACATGCTCACAGCGGTCGTCCAGGAAGGCACCGGCAGAAAAGCACGATCGCTTCCAGGGGCCCTCGCTGGAAAAACCGGCACAACCAACAACTATCACGACGCGCTGTTTCTCGGATTTTCGCCGGATGTGGTCGCCGGCGTCTGGGTAGGCCGGGATGCGGGGGACACCCTGGGACCTCGAGAAACGGGAGCCCGGGCAGCCCTGCCTATCTGGATAAAATTCATGCAGGCCGCACTGGCAAACCGGACCAACCGCTATTTTGACATCCCTGACAATGTAATCAAGGTGCCCATTGATCCGACCAACGGCAAACTCGCCCGTGATGGCGCTCAAAACGCCGTCGGCGTTCTTTTCAAAAAAGGCACGGAACCGAAGTAGGCGCAGAGGGCATAGCGCAGGGGGCAGAGCGCATGGCGTAACGAATTTAGTAGCGGTTTTTATACACTTTGCGCTTTGCTCTATGCGCCATTCGCTCAGGTATATATGATGTTCAGCGGCAGTGGCGCATACTTCCACACCCCCGGTTTGGGCAGGATGTGCTGTTCGCCGACGGCCAGCCAGTTCAGATCGGGTTTGATGTCCCGCAGTTTACCGTCTTCCGGCGGCCGGGAGGGTGAGGTTCGCGCATAACTTGCCTGGAAAATGCAGACAAAATCTTTTTTCTCCCGCGCGATAACATAATTTTTGTTGAAGGTCCGCTGGGTCAGGTGATTGTCGTTGATGATCGGTTCCAGATCCTTTTGCGAAAATTTCATCAGCACGGCCTTGGACACCCCCCGCTCGGAGATACGGATAAGGGACCGGGTTTCACTGCTCCCGGCATATACCGTCGTGATGCCCGGTATGCACTTCAGGTACTGCGCAGCCACGATGGCCGCCGTACGCCTGCCGCCCGCCATCACCGGCAGACCATAGTATTCAAAAAATTTTTTCTGAATGTCCTCAGCGTATTTATCACCTTTTTCATACAGATCCTTGGATATGTATCTCAGACTGCGCGCCAGATCTTCTGCAGCATCAGCAATGGGCCAGTCAATGCGGACATGAAAATGCGAAAGACCGTAGCGGTTGCGGGAGACACCGGCTGGATCCCTCTGGATCAGCAGCGCATAATCCACCGGCAGCAGGTTTTTTAAAAAGTTGCGAAAATGGACAGTTTCCAGGTATTTCCAGTTGCGATCGAATTTATGGGAAAGCGACAGGGTTTTAAAACGCAAAAGATTTGCTTTGGTGGTTTTATTGTCATCAAAAAAACGAATATATTTTTTGTGTTCCCCGCTTACAATATCTTCAACAAAAATAACCAGAAAGGCATTTTGGCTCTCATATTCCTGGTCTGGAATTCGTGCGCGCGGCTTTAGCTCGCGTTTTTCAACAAACGGGAACGCTATCCGCTGGCTGAGAAAACTCTGGTAGGAATCAATCAGGGCATACTGCAGAAGAAATTGATCCAGATCATCTCTAAGAAGCTCATAGTAGGATCGTCTTAAGCAATCCTGCTTACTCAACTCTTCTCTGTATTTCCAGAATGCCAATTGCTCTTCTCCTGTTCTGCTTGTTTTTTTATAAAATTATAGCATGATTAACAGGGAAAGGAAAGCGCTATTTTACTGAAATAACGATATTTTAGAAGGTTTTAGGGTAAGGCCTGAAAAAGGTTTGCTAATCCATCAATTGAGCGCAATATGTGGTTTGATTGAGCGTCATGGCCCACCTACCCCTTAGGGTTGTACCTTTCCACCCACTGGTAAAGGGTTTGCCGGTATCTGATGGCCAGAAACGCCGCTATACCGCATACCCCGGCCACCACGGCAAGGATGACATAGTTTTTTTCGAAAAGAAACTCTCCTTGAAGACTCAGCATGAGGGTTCCGGGCATGCGCCCCACGGTGGCAAGCAGCAAAAACACCTTCAGTGGCAGGGTGCTCAATCCCAGAATCAGGCACAGATAGTCCTTGGGAAACCCCGGGAATATAAACAGCACAAACAGGACGATAATTCCCTGGCGCTTGAGCAGACCGTCAAATTTTTCAAACTTGTCCGCCGGGATCATGCGCCGAACAAAATGCTCGCCGAAAAAGCGGCCAATGGAAAAATTGATCCATGATCCGATGGCCAGGGCCGTACTGGAGTATAGAAAACCCTTAACGGTGCCGAAAAGATAACCGCCGATAAAACCGGTGGCCTCCCCCGGGATGGGAGCAAATATCACCTGCAAAACCTGGATACCCATGAAAACCAGCGGGGCGCCCATTTTGAAAGAAGCGATAAATTCCCGCACCCGCTGTCGATCGGAAAGAAAATGATAACCGTCAACTGCCGTCTGCCAGATAACAGCGTGAAACCGGACAGCCAGCACGATCACCACAGCCGCCAACAGACCCAGCATAATTTTAACTACAAGGGGGGGAGCTTTTACAGACATTGTAGCGCCTTAAATGATCCAAGGCCGCAAGGCCTTGCGTGTGGATCGCGTCTTATTGCGATTTTTTCCTGCGGTCAATCGCTTTTTTTTTCGACCACCTTTCGAAAAACCCGATCATGCCGGACTCGTAAGCCCTGTCGATCTGTTCTTCCCGCACCTTAAGCCCATCGCGTCCCTGCACCGCCGACCTCAGGCATTCAACTTTGTAAGGACACGCCAGGCATGGTTCCGGTGAATTTCGCAAACCGTCTTTGCCCAGGGGAAAAACGGTATCCAGGTCTCCAAAACACTCGGGGGGGCTTTTTTTTGAGCCTGTCATGGTGTGCCACCTAATGCATCGAACTCCCGCCCCATGCGGGCAATGTATCCCTGGTCGGCAAAGCTGAAGTAGCAGTTTTCGCCGATGATGATATGCTCATGAACGGCGATGCCCATCACCTTTCCGGCAAAGACCAGTTGCCGGGTGATGGCCACGTCTTCCGGCGACGGGTTCACGTCTCCGGAAGGATGATTGTGCGCAAAAATAAGGGCGGCGGCCGCATTCCGCAAAGCCGCATGCACCACTTCGCGCGGGTAGACACTGCTGCCGGTCAGCGATCCCCGGGAGTGGGTTTCCGTGCCGATTACCCGGTTTTTGGCGTCCAGAAAAATGATTTCAAAATGCTCGCGGGTTTTATCCCGCAAGCTGTGATAAAGGTAGTCAAACAGTTGCTTGGAGTTGTTAAGGGCATCTTTATGGATCAGCTTCTTTTTAAAATAACGCTCGGCAACCGCTTTGACAAGCCTGAGCCCGAGTGCATTTTTCGGACCGATGCCTTTTATTTCGCAAAGTTCATGACTGGAGGCTTCCAGGACTGCCGGCAGGGTTTTAAAAGCAGCCAGGACCGCTTTGGCCGCATCCTTGCAGTCTTTTCGGGGGGTTGCCAGGGTCAGCAGCAATTCAATGACTTCATAATCGTGAAATCCGTCCAGACCGGAGCTTATGAATCGCTCCCGCAGGCGCTGGCGGTGACCTTGTGCTTTGTGGGGGGTTCTCGTTTCCTTCATGCAAACCACTTCCGGCAACCCGCATCCCTGCTCAAATTTCGTCAAGCTCGGGTTTCAAATCACGGGTCATCAACCGGTAAACTGCCTCTTTGGGCGGCAGGTCCTCATATAGGATGCGATAGGTCTCATGAGCAATGGGCATGTCTACCCCAACCTTGCGCGACAGGTTGTAAACGGACTTGGCGGTTTTGACGCCTTCGGCCACCATCCGCATTTCGGCGAGGATGTCCTTTATTTTCTGGCCCTGGCCGATCTTTTTGCCCACGGTATGATTGCGGCTCAAATCGCCGGTGCAGGTGAGTATTAAATCGCCAAATCCGGCCAGGCCGGTGAAGGTCCGCGGATTGGCACCCATTTTGACTCCCAGGCGCCGTATTTCGGTCATGCCCCTGGTAATCAGGGCGGCCCGGGTGTTGAGCCCCAGCCCCAGCCCGTCGATCATCCCCGCCGCAATGGCAATGACATTTTTCAAGGAACCACCCAGTTCCACACCGACAACATCATCACTGGTATAAACCCGAAAATACGGGGTGGCAATTACCTGCTGCACCAGTGCGGCCGCTTCAATGTCTCTGCAGGCCGCAGTTACAACGGTGGGCAACTGCCGGGCGACCTCCCGGGCAAAACTGGGACCTGAAATCACGGCCAGGTGATGAGCGGCGATTTGGGGCAGTGTTTGCTGCAGCACACCGGTCATGGTCAGATAGGTCCGATTTTCAATTCCCTTGGAAGCCGATACAACAATTGTTTCCCGGTCGAGGTGGGCAGCCATTTTGAGCGTGGTCTCGCGCATCACGTGGGAAGGCACCACCACCAGCACCAGGTCTTTACCGGATACAACGGCGGCAAGATCATTTGATGGATTCAGGTTGGACGACAGTTCGACCCCTGGCAGAAAAACCTCGTTTTCCCTGGATTCGAGAATCTGGTCCTTGATCTCCGCTTCAAACACCCACCAATCGACCCGATAGCCTTTGACGGCCAGAAGGTTCGCCAGGGCGGTCCCCCAGCTTCCAGCGCCAACTACAGCAACATGAAACTCTGTCGGATCCATATCATTTTCTGATTTCATACTATTCACCGCAATTGTGCGCACATGCCCAGAGTCCATTGTTTGTTGTCCGTGGTCCGTTGTCTAAAAATTATTTTTCACCGCAACGGACAACAGACTACTGACAACTGACCCGTTCTATTCTTTTTCCATAAGCCTTGCCGCTCCCACAATGCACTCGCCAGCGGCCATTCCCATGAGTTTCACCCCCTGGGTATTGCGGCTGATAACCGAAACCCCCCTGATGGACATGCGGATCAGCTTGCCGCTGTTGGTCATCAGCATCAGATCGTCATCTTCATCAACCAGCAGAATAGATACCACCCGTCCGTTGCGCTGGCTTGTTTTAATAGCGATGACCCCTTTGCCGCCGCGCTTCTGGACGGGATATTCGTCAATGGAGGTACGCTTTCCGAATCCGTGTTCGGTAACGGTGAACAAGGTCTGACCGTGGCTGAGCACCTGCACGCCTACAATTCGGTCCCCTGCGGCAAGCCTCATCCCCCGGACTCCCATGGAAGTGCGCCCGGAGGGCCGAATATCGGATTCGTGGAAGCGTATCGATTTGCCCATCAGCGATCCCTGGAACACGTTCATGGTACCATCGGTGATTCGGGCCGCGATCAACTCATCACCGGCTGCCAGGCCCAGGGCAATGATACCGCCAGCCCGCGGTCGGCTGAAGGCCATCAGGTCCGTTTTTTTGACCAGGCCGTGTTTGGTGGCCATGAGCACGTGGTAGCCGGGTTCAAATTTCGGCACGGCCAGCACAGCGGTCAGGCTTTCACCGGATTCCAGATTCAGCAGGTTGACAATAGCCTTGCCCAGGCTCATGCGGCCGGCCTGGGGGATATCATATACCTTGCACCAGTACACCTTGCCTCTATTTGTAAAAAACATGAACGTATGATGGGTGGAGGCCACGAACAGGTGTTCCACGAAATCATCTTCCTTGGTCCCCATGGCCGTCTTTCCCTTGCCGCCCCGGCGCTGGTTACGGTAAAGGGTGATCGGGTTGCGCTTGATATAGCCGCTTTTGGAAATAGTGACCACCATGTCTTCTTCGACGATCATGTCTTCGATGGTGATCTCTTTTGTTTTTTCAATGATTTCCGAATAACGCTGATCACCGAATTCGTCCTGGATCGCGGCCAGTTCATCCTTGACGATATTGAGCACCAACCGCTCATTGCCAAGGATCTCTTTGAAGCGCGCAATATCTTTGAGCAGGTTTTTATATTCCTCCAGGATCTTTTCCCGCTCCAGGCCGGTGAGCCGCTGCAGGCGCATGTCCAGGATCGCCTGGGCCTGGATCGGCGTCAGTTCGAAGCGTTCAATCAACCGCTGTTTGGCTTCAGCCGGCGATTTGGACGAACGAATCATGGCCACCACATCGTCAAGGTTGTCCAGGGCTATTTTCAGTCCTTCCAGGATGTGAGCCCGTGCTTCGGCCTTTTTCAAGTCAAAACGGGTGCGTCGAACGACAATCTCCTTGCGATGCAGGATAAAATATTCCAGAATCTGCTTTAAGTTCAGCAATTCCGGGCGGTTGTCCACAATGGCCAGAAAAATCACACCGAAGGTGGTCTCCATGCGCGTCAGCTTGTAAAGCTGGTTGATTATCACGCCGGCGATCTGGTCTTTTTTCAGCCCCACAGCGATGCGCATGCCTTCCCGGTCAGACTCATCCCGCACATAGCGCAGCCCCTCGATCTGCTTGTTGCGGCTCAGTTCGGCAATTTTTTCAACCAGCTTGGCCTTATTGATCTGGTAGGGCAGTTCGGTAATAACGACGGTCTCGCTCTGGGTGCGCTTGTCCTTTTCAACAATCATTCTCGCCCGCAGCCGAATCAATCCCCTCCCGGTGCGATAGGCTTCCCGGATCCCTTCGGTTCCGTAAATAATCCCAGCGGTGGGAAAATCCGGGCCCGGTATCAATTCAATGAGCTCTTCGAAGGTAATATCCGGGTTGTCAATAACCGCCTTGAGGGCCTCGACCACTTCGGAAAGGTTGTGCGGCGGGATATTGGTTGCCATGCCGACCGCTATCCCGGACGAGCCGTTGATCAGCAGGGCGGGAATTTTAGCCGGCATTACGGCAGGCTCTGTCATTGATTCATCATAATTGGGGACGAAATCAACGGTTTCCTTGTCCAAGTCCTCCAGCATCTGGTGGGCCAGGCGCTGCATCCGGATTTCCGTATACCGCATGGCCGCCGGCGGGTCCCCGTCAATGGAGCCAAAATTGCCCTGGCCGTCCACCAGAGGATAGCGCATGGAAAAATCCTGGGCCAGGCGCACGATGGTATCGTATACGGCCGAATCACCATGGGGATGATATTTACCAATCACGTCACCGACTATACGGGCTGATTTTTTATAGGGTTTGTTCCAGTCGTTCTTGAGCTCGCGCATGGCAAACAGGACCCGCCGGTGCACCGGTTTGAGGCCGTCGCGCACATCCGGCAGGGCCCGGCCGATAATGACACTCATGGCATAGTCAAGATACGACTTTTTCATTTCGCTTTCGATGCTGACTTCAATCATGGACTCGTTTTGAATCATTTGCACTCCAATATTTCAGGCTTTAATTTTACGCATCATGCGATAGGATTACTTCTCTGTGGGCTCTACCAGCTGCTGATAGCTGTGTTTGTAAATTTCATTCAACGTTAAAAAGGCGGTCACCACCAAGGGCCCGTAGATAATGCCAAGGATTCCAAAAAGCTTCAACCCGCCGATGATTGAAAGAAACACCAGCAGGGTATGCATCTGGACCCGCTGGCCCACCAGTTTGGGCTTGAAAAAGTACTCGATCCCGCCGGAAAGAAGCAGGTAAAAAACAATAAAAAAAACCCCGGCTGCCACCCGCCCTTTTAAAAACAAATAAACGGCGCTTGGAACAAACACGACACCGACCCCCACGATGGGCAAAAACGCCATCAATGCCATGATCACCCCCCACAGAAAGGGGGATTGCAGACCGAACAGGGCGAAGACGACCCCGCCCAGGGTTCCCTGAATCAGCCCCCCCAGTCCGTTGCCAATGAGAATAGCACCGGCCATATCCTTGAACTTTTGGATCAACTTTTCATCCTGGTCATCGGGCAGGGGGGAAAGCCCGACGATAAAGGCCACCAGCCGCCGGCTGTCGATCAGCAGATAAAAAACAATCAGAAGCATAAAAAAGAAATTCACAACAAACTTGACGATATTGGCCGTCATCGACCTTGCCTGCTCGTAAAGGAACAGGCCCACGATTCGACCAATCTCCGAAAGGCCTTTGTTGAGCTCCGTACCGGTGATTTGAAGGTGAAAACGGGCCAGGTACGGATTGATTATCTCTATGAGTTTGCTGTTTTCCAGCAGTTCTTCAACCGGCTTGCTCATCACCGCGTCTTTGGCCGATAAATACAGGCTATAGGCTTCATTGGTCAGAATACCCACGAAAGTGGAAACCGGGATAAAAAGAACAAAAAAGATGATCACACAGGTCAGCAGTGATGAAAATGACGGTCTGAGCCGGCGATTGAGAAACCGGTACAACGGGTTAAAAATCCCGGTGACCACCGTCGCCAGGACTATTACGGAAAGAAACGGCCACAAAAGCCATCCCAGCAGAAAGCAGGACACCAGAAATATGGCCATAAAAAACCACAAAATGGTGTCATGGGGTATTTTATCGCTCACAATCTCTCCGCGCCGGGGAAAAAAAAGCCACGGCACCATTATCCGCTTCACAAAAAGCCAGGCCGTGGCAATTATCAAGTGGGGTTAACCACCGCAATATCGGACAGCTGCCTCAGCGGCTGATATAACCTCCGGCGATCAGCAACAATATAATTTCATAGGTAAACACCGGCACATAATTGCCACCGAAAATGCTGTATATAATACCTCCGCCGATAATGGCTGGCATGCCAAAAAATATCAGAATCCCCAATTTTCGGCTAACACTCATTCTCGTCTCCCCCTTTGTCCGTTTTTCACCCTGAATATTAACTAACTGTTAGCAATAATTGCAGATTAAGTAAAGGAAAAAATGATAGCGAGGTTCCACGTTCAACGTTCAGGGTTCCAGGTTGAAGGATCAAATCGTTTTAAAAACCAACTGCCTCCAACCCCTGAACCTTAAACCTTTTTTCATCTTTCCACAATCATGGCCATGCCCATTCCACCGCCGATGCACATGGTGATGATACCGGTCTGGTACCCCTTGCGTTGCATGTGATTCATTCCGGTAACCATTTGTCGTGCGCCGGTGCACCCGATGGGATGGCCAAGGGAAATTCCGCTGCCCAGTTCGTTGGGCCGGTCTTGTTCAATGCCGAGTTCCCGCATACAGCTGATGGCCTGGGATGCAAAGGCCTCGTTGAGCTCGATCATTTCGATATCGCCCATTGTCATTCCAGTGGCCTTGAGCACCTTTCGAACGGCCGGCACGGGGCCTAACCCCATGTAAGCCGGATCAACACCGCCACCGGCGAAAGCCTTGATCTTGACGATCGGTTCCAGCCCCAGTTCGGCAGCCTTTTCGGCGCTCATCATCAGCACCGCCGCAGCGGCATCATTAATTCCCGAAGCATTGCCGGCGGTTACCGTACCGTCCTTTTTAAAAGCGGGCCTCAACCTGCCCATCTTTTCCATGTCGGTTTCCATGGGACGCTCATCGGTATCAAAAACGGTTTCGCCCCTGCGTGTTTTGATCACCACCGGTACGATCTCCCGGGCAAAAAGCCCCTCTTTTATGGCTGCCTGGGCCCGGTTGTGACTGAGCACCCCCAGCTCATCCTGCTCCTGCCGGCTGATGTCGTACATGGCAGCAATATTTTCGGCGGTCACCCCCATGTGGTAGCCATAAAATATTTCATAAAGGCCGTCGAAGACCATCAGGTCATAAATCTCGCCGATGCCGGTCAATTCCATCCGATGTCCCCAACGTGCTTTGGGCAGGGCCATAGGGACCTGGCTCATGTTTTCCTGCCCACCGGCCAGCACGACATCGGCAGAGCCGGTCATAATGGCCGACGCCCCCAGGGCAATGGCTTTGAGTCCCGAACCGCAGACTTTGTTGAGGGAAAAGGCCGGCGTTTCCTTGGGCAACCCTGCGGCAATCATGGCCTGCCGGGCCGGATTCTGTCCCTGACCGGCCTGCAGCACATTGCCCATGATCACCTCGTCGATGGTGATCTCAACGGCATCATTGCTCCAGTCATAAGATTTTTTCTCAAGATCCGTCATGGCCTGATCTTTGAGCTTATCCGGTGCGACTTCCAGCAGCATTGCACCGGCAACGGGCTTCAAATTAGCCCTTTTTAAAACATCTTTCATCACAATCGCTCCCAGGTCGACCACCGGGACTGCTTTAAGACCGCCGCCAAACGCACCGATGGCAGTCCGTGAACCGCTGACGATCACCACTTCTCTCATGCTTATGACCTCCTTTTATAATTTCGGGAAAATCCCTAAAATGCCTAACCCGGATAAACCGGAAAAAATGCCACAAAGGCCCAAAGACACTAAGCAAAACTATTTGCTGTAATTTATCTTTGTGTTTTGGTGTCTTGGTGGCGAAAATATTTTGCCATAAAATGCAAAGAAATAATGATGGGTTCTATACCATATGCAGCCCGCCGGGGTCAAAGGTTTTGTAAAAGAAGAAAATCTCAAATTCCAGGTATTAAATTGCAATTAAATGACATGGCCTTGATTCTAATCTCCAGCATCTTTTTTCCCTGCCTCCTGCTGCTGCCGAATTCGGCGCCACTGGTCAAGTCGCTCTTTGACAATCTTTTCATACCCCCGCCCGCTGGGTTCGTAAAAAGACCGCCCTCTGAGTTTGTCCGGCAAATGATCCTGGGCCACGATGGCATCCGGGTGGTCATGGGCATATTTATAGCCCCGTCCGTAGCCAATATTTTTCATCAGGCGGGTGGGCGCGTTACGAATGTGCAGGGGAACCGGTAATGAGCCGAATTTTTCAACCGCCTCGCGTACCCGGCCGTAAGCCCTGTAAATGCTGTTGCTCTTGGGTGCCGTAGCCAGGTATATCGCGACCTGGGCCAGGGCCAGCTCACCCTCCGGATGGCCCAAAAATCTAAAGGCTTCCATGGCATCCATGGCAACGGTCAGTGCCCGCGGATCGGCATTGCCCACATCTTCAGAAGCAAAACGCACCATACGGCGTGCAAGATACAGCGGATCCTCTCCGGCTGCCAGCATTCGGGTCAGCCAGTACAGGGCGGCATCCGGATCGCTGTCCCGCAAGCTTTTATGCAGCGCCGAAATGAGGTTGTAATGTTCCTCGCCGGACTTGTCATAAACGAGGGCTTTTTTCTGGATGGCTTTTTCCAGCTCCTCCAGCCCGATGGGTTCGCCGCTCCCGACGTCCGTGGTCACAGCGTGCTTTTTTACCAGTGACGCGGCGGCTTCAAGATTGTTCAACGCCGTGCGTGCATCTCCATCGGCCAGGCGCGCCAGGTATGAAAGCGCGCCGGGCTCCAGTGCGATACCGAAGTTGCCGAGTCCGCGTTGCCCGTCGGTCAGAGCCTGTTCAATAATGGCGGTGATTTCGTCATCGGCGAGCATTTTCAAGGTGATCACCCGGCAACGGGACAGCAAAGGCGCAATCACCTCGAAAGACGGATTTTCGGTGGTCGCGCCGATCAGGGTAATCAGCCCGCTTTCCACGTGGTGCAAAAAGGCATCCTGCTGGGCCTTGTTGAAGCGGTGAATTTCATCGACAAACAGGATGGTTCGCTGGCGGTATAATTTCTGCTGCTTGCCCGCTTCGGCGATCACCGCCCGAATTTCTTTGACCCCGGACAGCACGGCGGAAAAATGAACGAAATGGGAACGGGTTTCCCTGGCGATGATCCGTGCCAGGGTGGTTTTCCCACACCCCGGCGG
>JAOZSC010000036.1:9676-12304 GCA_029939875.1 Desulfobacterales bacterium | reverse complement strand
GCTGTTTACAGATCGACAAGTATATCTGTTTTATGATAATCACCCATAAACCCGGTGCAATAAAAATATTCAAATCTGTTCAACTTTAAAGTGTTATCTATATGACCAATCAATCCATTGAAGATCTCCTATGCCTGGTCGAAAAGCCCAGCCGTTATTTAGGCACGGAAATAAACGCCGTCAAGAAGGATTTGCACCGGGTTGAGCTGCGCTTTGCTCTGGCCTTTCCGGACCTGTATGAAATCGGCACCTCTCATTTCGGGATGCAGATCCTTTACCACATTTTAAATGCCCACCCGGACATTGCCGCCGAGCGGGTTTTTGCCCCGGGTATAGACATGGAGGCCATGCTGCGCGAGGCCGGGCTGCCCCTTTTTTCCCTGGAATCCCGGCAGTCGCTCAACAGTTTTGACATTATCGGGTTCAGTCTTTTATATGAATTAAATTTTACCAATGTTCTGACCATACTTGATCTGGCAGGCATCCCGTTTTTCGCCGCCGACAGGGACGACTCCCAGCCGATGATCATCGGAGGCGGCCCGTGTACCTGCAACCCGGAGCCCGTTGCTGATTTTTTCGATGCCCTCGTGGTGGGCGACGGCGAACAGGTAATCGTGAAGATGGCGGATGCCTGGATACAGTGGAAAAATGAGCGTGCCGATGACCGAAGCGTCCTGCTGGAAAAATGGTCCGGCATCGAAGGGGTGTATATCCCCTCTTTTTTTACGCCCCGCTACGATGACAAGGGATTTCAAAGCCTGACCCCTCATACTGCGAATTTTACCCGGGTAAAACGCGCCATTGTTCCTGATCTGGATGCCGCGGCTTTTCCGGAAAAGCCTGTTATTCCCTATGGCCGACCCGTCCATGACCGGTTGCGCCTGGAGATCTCCCGGGGTTGTACCCGGGGCTGCCGTTTTTGCCAGGCCGGTATGATTTATCGACCGGCGCGTGAGCGTTCACCGGAAAAACTGCTGGCCTTGTCCGCCGAATCCATTGCCGCCACCGGGTACGAGGATCTGTCATTGTTGTCTTTGAGCACCGGCGATTACGGATGCATCGTGCCCCTGATGCAGCGGCTGATGCTGTGCTATGCCCGCGAGCATGTCGCCGTTTCCCTGCCCTCGCTGCGTGCAGGAACCCTGACACCGGAGCTGATGAGTCTCATTAAAAAGGTGCGCAAGACCGGTTTTACCATCGCCCCGGAAGCCGGCAGCCAGAGGCTGCGGGATATAATCAATAAAAATATCAGCGAGGCGGAAATCATCACCACTGTTACCGATGCCTTCAATCTGGGATGGCAGGTCATCAAGCTGTATTTTATGATCGGTCTGCCTGGCGAAACCGACGAAGACATAGATGCGCTGGTGGCGCTGGTTAAAAAATTGCGGCGCATAAAGGCAGCCGGTGGACGCCGGGGGAAAATCAATGTTTCGGTGGCCACCTTTATTCCCAAGGCCCACACGCCGTTTCAGTGGGCCCCCCAGATGTCACAGGCGGTATCGCGCAAGACGATCAACCGGCTTCGCGACCGGCTCAAACTGCCCGGGATTCAGTTCAAATGGCAGAATCCGGAAGTCAGCTGGTTGGAGGGGCTCTGGGCCCGGGGGGACCGGCGGCTGTCACGACTGCTTATCAATGCCTATAATAAAGGATGTCGTTTTGACGGCTGGAGCGATCAGTTCAATTACCGGCTGTGGCAGGAAGCGATTGAAGAACAGGGCCTGGACCCGGATTTTTTTACGACTCGCGCCCGCGATGCCGGCGAACCGCTTCCCTGGGATCATATCGACTGCCGGGTGAACAAATCGTTTCTGGTGGAAGAATGGGAAAATTCCCAGACCGGCCGGTTGGTCGACGACTGCCGTTGGGGAAAGTGCAGCCGGTGTGGGAGCTGCGATTTTGAACAAATTCAGAACAAAACCTATTCGACCGTTGAGATGCCCTTCGACAGGGTAACGCAAACCGGTGTTAAGCCGTTCGCTTTTTTTAAAAAACTGTACATTTATTACTCCAAGCAGGGCCCGGCCCGGCACTTCGGGCACCTGGAGCTGGTCAATATTTTTCTGCGGGCCCTCAAGCGCGCCCGCATTACCGTCAAGTATTCCGAAGGGTTTCATCCCAAACCGAAAATTTCCTTTGATGACCCGCTGCCGGTGGGCATTGAAAGCCAGCAGGAGCGCTTCGTACTGACGGTACCGGATTATGTTCGCCCCCAGATGATTGCCCGGCAGCTAAACGAGCAGCTTCCCGCCGGGCTGAGTGTCCATGACTGCCGGCCGGCCCCGTTAAAGTCAAAAGGTCCGGTGGATAGGCACCAAACCTACCGGATTACCCTGGCCGGCCAGCAGTTTGACCCGGAAAAGCTCGATGAATTTATTCGACGGACCGAGGCCCGGCTTCGCTGGACGAATCGAAAAGGGAAGTTGAAAAACATCGATTTAAAGAGTATGGTAGAAAAGATAGACTTGATAAATTTCGCCTGCGTGGAAATGACCCTCGCCACCGGGCAGGGCAAAACGGTACGCCCCGGGCAGGTGCTACGCTATATCTTTGATTTGACGGAGCAACAAATTAAACTGGCCAAAATTGTTAAACTGGCGACAACCTCTGCATAGCGCATAGGGC
>JAOZSC010000036.1:2946-9576 GCA_029939875.1 Desulfobacterales bacterium | reverse complement strand
ATCATAAACGTCTGCGAGCATGAAACCCGGGTGGCCCTGCTGGAAGACGGCAACATTGCCGAGCTTTACATTGACCGCGGGGACGACTCGGACATCGCCGGCAACATTTACAAAGGTCGGGTGGTGCGGGTGCTGCCCGGCATGCAGGCGGCTTTTGTAAATATCGGGTTGAATCAGGCTGCCTTTCTCTACGTCGATGATGTGTACAGCGACGGCTTCAAGGAGTTTGAGCAGATGTTTGACGTTGCGTCGGAATTGGATGACGAATCCGATGAGAATGCCGCCGGCTTGCCACTGCCGCGTAAAAATGACTACACCATCGATGAGCTGATCAGCGAGGGCCAGGAGGTGCTCGTTCAGGCGGCAAAATCTCCCATGGGAACCAAGGGCGCTCGGATATCCTCCCACATTTCCCTTCCCGGCCGTTTTCTGGTGTTGATGCCCACCTCCGACCATATCGGCATTTCCCGGCGCATCGAAGATGAAGCCGAGCGCGAGCGCTTAAAAGGTCTTGTGCAGCAGTTGAAAACCGAAGATTACGGCTATATTGTTCGAACCGCGGCAGAAGGTGAGAAGGAAGAAAAGCTCGCTTACGAGATGGGGTTTTTAAACAACCTGTGGAAAAACATCCAGCGTAAATTCAAAACCGCCGCCACGCCTTCGCTTTTGCACAAGGAGCTTTCCATCAGCCTGCGCGCCGTGCGGGACCTGTTGATCCAGGAAGTCGAAAAATTGCTCATCGACTCCAAACCTACCTATGACGCCGTGCTGTCCTTTCTGGACACTTACATGCCCAGCTTAAAGGATCACGTGGTCTTGTATGAGGGCCATGAGCCGGTTTTTGATGCCTACAATCTGGAGGGCGACATATCCCGGGCATTGAAACGCAAGGTGTGGCTAAAATCCGGCGGCTATATTCTGATCGAACATACCGAAGCCCTGACGGCCATCGATATAAACACCGGCCGTTATGTCGGCAAACACAATCTGGAAGAAACCATTTCAAAAACCAACCTGGAGGCGGTCAAAGAAATTGCCTACCAGATTCGGCTCAGGGATATCGGGGGTATCATCGTCATCGATTTTATCGATATGGAGAGAAAATCCAACCAGGAGAAAATCTTCAATGCCTTGAGAGAAGCCCTGAAAAAGGATAAGAGCAAGACCCACGTGCTGCCCATGTCTGAAATGGGACTGATTCAGATGACCCGTAAACGGACCCGGGAGCCGCTGACGCGCATTCTTTGCGAACCGTGCTTTTACTGCGAAGGAGAAGGCTACCTGATCTCTCGGCAGTCCATCTGCTACAGCATTTACCGGGAAATCCTTCGCGATGCCTTCGACATGGGCGGTACCCGGCTCACGCTGAGGGTGAATCCTGAAATTGCCGAATTGTTGCTGGGCGTCGAAAACGTGCTGATCTCCGAACTTGAACGCAGCATCGGCAAACAGATTGTCATTTATCCCAATCCGGAGTTTCATATGGAACAATTCGATATCCTCGAAGTCCTCGGCCAGTAATCAAGTTGTTTCCTTCCCCGTATTTTTCATTTATCTCGGATATTTGCTCTTGACAGCCAAAGAAGCTTGTGGTTTATTTGTCCGGTTTAGGATACCACATTCTGACATTATCGGCGTGCGGCACCTGCCATGTGCCATGCACCGGACCGATATACTGCGAACATGTAATTATAAGGATTTTTCATCATGAAACGTACATTTCAGCCCAGCAGAATTAAACGGGCCCGCAACCACGGGTTTCGTAAGCGGATGTCCACCAAACAGGGGCGTAAAATCATCAGCCGTCGGCGGGCAAAAGGCAGGGCCCGGCTGGCCGCTTGATGAGTCGTTTGGGCAGATAAATACTTAGAGAAATCAATATGTTAAGGGAAAGATCTGTTGCGGTTTTTCCTCACCAGGGCCGATAGAATTTTAAAGCGCAGTGAATTTATTGCACTTTCAAAATCCGGCCGCAAAGTTCAAAATCAGCACTTTATCGCCTGTTTTGCCCCAGGCCGCCAATCGCATTGCCGGCTGGGCGTAACGGTTACCAAAAAGGTTGGAAAGGCTGTCGAACGCAACAGAATTAAACGGATGGTGCGCGAATTTTTTCGATTAAACCGGCATCGTTTATCAGGAAACTGGGACATTAACATTATCGGTAAAATCCGGGCGGCCGGCATATCATCCGAGGAGGCCGGTCAATCCCTGCAGGATATTTTTAACCGGATAGCACGCTATGAGGACCATCAAAAATAGTATCGCCATCGTATTTCTGGCTTTGATCCGGGTGTACCAGTATACCCTGTCACCGCTATTGGGGCCTAGATGCCGTTTTCATCCCAGCTGTTCGGAGTATGCATACGAGGCAATCAGGCGATACGGTCCGCTGGGCGGCCTGGTGCTGGCAGTCAAACGTATTTTGCGCTGCCATCCATTTCATCCCGGCGGTATTGATCCGGTTCCCTGAAATGGAGCCGGTACCGGTGACTGCGCGGCAGACCTGAACCGGATATTCCGGGTCATATGATGCAAGAGATATCCGCTGATTGTTTGAAGTTGATTTTTTTGAAACCGATCCCCGTTAATGCACGGGATTCTATCAGCCCGCCCTCAGCCCGGATTGTCCCCGGGGAAAACGCCCCGTTTAAACGAAAAAACCGGATGTAAAAAAGCGCCGAAAAATATCTAAAAGTAGTTTTTAACGAGCCCTTAGGAGAAGATCATGGACCAAATGCGTCTGATCATTGCCATCGTGTTGTCGGTTATCATTTTCGCGGTGTGGCAGATGTTTTTTGTGGACAAGGAGGCCATGCAAAAACCAGCTCCCGAAACCCAGGCACCCGCAGCCAAAACCGAAACAGTCAAAAAGACCCAGCCATACAGTCCGAAGACCGAAAAACAGGCAACCAGTGAAATTGCGGATGCTGGAATATCTGCGGCACAACCCGAAGAAGCATCGCGCATCATTACTGTGGATGCACCGTTGTACCGGGTGCGCCTGTCGGAAAAGGGTGCAGGATTTACCAGTTTTGTGCTGAAAAAATACCGCGAGCAGGTCGATGAGAACGCGCCCCTGAAGCAACTGATTGTCCAGGGTGATGCGGTGGAATCAGTACTGCTTGGATTTGCCGGTAACAGCCTGCCCGGCCTTGACAGCGCAATATTTTCAACTCAGCTTAAAACCGATACGCTCAACGTTACCGACGGCGCGCAGAAAATAATATTTTCCTGGCAATCGCCCCGTGGGGTTGTGGTAGAAAAAACCTATACCTTTAAACCGGATTCCTACGTCATTGATCTGGATGTCAACGTTAAAAACGGTTCGGATCAACCCCTCAAAGACCGGCTGTACGTGGCCCTGGTAGACGGCCTGCCGGGCGAGGGCTCGCGTTACGGGTTTGTGGGGCCAAGCGCCCTGATCAACGACAAGCTCAAACAGATTAAAATAAAAAAGATTGAAGAGCAGAACACCTATACCGGGAAACTGCAGTGGATTGCGCTGCAGGGACGCTACTTCATGAGCGGCCTGATTGCGGACAAGCCCTCGGAGGCCAGCATGCAGTTGTTTCTAAAATCGGAAAAGTTCATTGAATCCCGATATGTGATGCCGGAAACCACCTTTGCCCCCGCCACCCGGACACAGTATTCGTACCGTCTTTATTTCGGCCCCATGAGCATGAAAATACTTGGGACAGTGGGCGATAATCTGAAAAAAATAATCAATTTCGGCATGTTTGATATTCTAGCCAAACCGCTCGTGTGGCTCATGAATTTCTTGTACCGCTTTATTCCCAATTACGGGGTTGCCATTATCATCCTGACCATTCTGACTAAAATTTTGCTTTGGCCCCTGGGATCGAAAAGCTACAAATCCATGGCCGAAATGAAAAAAATTCAGCCGTTAATGAAGGAAATCCGGGAAAAATACAAAAACGACAAAAAGAAGATGAATGAAGAAGTCATGGGCCTGTACCGGACCTATAAAATCAACCCTTTGGGCGGCTGTCTGCCAATGGTGGTTCAGATCCCGGTATTTTTTGCCCTTTACCGCATGCTGTACCAGTCCATCGAGCTGCGCCACGCGCCTTTTTTGCTGTGGATCAATGACCTGTCTGCGCCCGACCGGCTTTTTCATTTCAATTTTAGCATACCTTTCATGCAGCCGCCCATTGGAATTCCCGTGCTGACCATCATCATGGGGGTCACCATGCTGCTTCAGCAGAAAATGTCGCCCCCCATGGGCGATCCGGCCCAGGCCAAAATGATGATGTTGATGCCCGTTATTTTTACAGTGATTTTCGTCAACTTTCCTGCCGGTTTGGTTCTGTACTGGCTGGTGAACAACATTCTTTCCATATCGCAACAATACTACATCCAGAAAAAATTTGCCTGATAATGGAGGTTTTTAGATCATGCCTGCGTTAGAAATTGAAGCCAGAAACGTAGCCAAGGCTGTTAAAAAAGCCTGCGCGCAACTCAATGTGTCCGACAATGAACTGCGCTATGATATTCTTTCCCACGGCGCCAGTGGTATTTTCGGATTGGCCGGGGTTAAAAAAGCTCGGATTCTGGTTCATGTCCCTGAGGCGGACGCAGCTGCAAAGATGCCCGAAGTCCCAACGGACGCCGCCGGCGCTGATGGCGGTGACCAATCGGTTTCGCTGCCGGAGGGTGAGATCGTCGACGTGCCGGTCCCATATGATTCTCCGACGGATCCTGCGGATATGGGCCTGGCGGTATTGCAGCGGATCGTGGATTCCATCTCCGCCGATGCTGAAATATCCATCGAAGCTGGAGCCGAGCGTATCCAGTACAATGTTACCGGTGGCAACCCAGCAGTTCTGATCGGCAAAAAAGGACAAACCCTGGAAGCGATTCAGACCCTGGTGGATAAAATTGTCAACCGGCGTAACAACAACCACGATCGAATCCGGGTCCGGGTGGATGTTGAGGGATACCTGGAAACGCGCAAGAAAAACCTGAAGAAACTGGCTGAGCGGATGGCCGACAAGTCCAACCGTATCGGCAAGCCTGTGTCCCTGGGGCAGATGAGCGCCTATGACCGGCGCATTGTGCACATGACGCTCAAGGATCATCCGGACGTGCGAACTAAAAGCCGAGGAGAGGGCCATATGCGCATGCTTGTTATTTTTCCTCGCAAAAAAAGCAGTCCCAGTGCCAGGCAGCAGTTGAACTAGCCACCAACATGGAACATGCCACGATTGCGGCCATTGCTACCCCTAGCGGCCGGGGCGGCATCGGCATTATTAAACTATCCGGACCCCGTGCGGTTGCAATTGCCACGCTCCTTTTTCAGCCCGTTGCAAATGGGCCGGAAACCGCGGCCAGCGGCATACCCGCTTCAGCCGAAACGGATCCCGGCAGATGGAAATCTGGCCACCTGTATTACGGGCACATCGTCGATCCGGACAGTTGTCGGGTTATTGATGAAGTTTTACTGAGCGCGATGAGAGCCCCGCGGTCTTACACCCGCGAGGACGTGGTCGAAATCAATGCCCATGGCGGCCGGCAGGTGGTCAATATCATCCTGGAGCTGGTGCTCAAACACGGGGCACGGCTGGCAGAACCCGGCGAGTTTACCAAAAGGGCCTTTTTAAACGGGCGCATTGATCTTACCCAGGCCGAGGCGGTGATGGACGTTATCAGCGCCCGCACGGACGCCTTTCTGCACATGGCCGCCGCCCAGGTGCACGGCAAAATGAAACAGACCGTGCAAAGTATGCGGAAACATCTGATCGACCAACTCACGCGCACCGAAGCCGCTATAGACTTTCCCGACGATGTGCCGGAAACCATTGAGCCCTCGGTCGCTATCGCCGGGATGAACGCCAGGGTGATCCAGCCATTGCAGGCACTCATTCGGCAGCATGATGAGGGCCGTTTCATCCGCGACGGCCTTAAAATCGCAGTTGTCGGTCGTCCCAATGTGGGAAAATCGAGTCTGCTCAATTGCCTGGTGCAAAAAGAACGGGCCATTGTGACCGCCGTGCCCGGAACCACCAGAGATACCATCGAGGAGACCATCAACCTGGGCGGATTTCCCGTTATTCTGGTTGATTGCGCCGGGCTTCATGAAACCGAGGATCCCATCGAACGCATCGGTGCCCGCAAGACCGCCGAAGCCATCGCCGACGCGGACCTGGTGCTTTTTGTGGTGGAGGCCCAGCGGCCATTGGACGGCGATGACGTTGCCATATTCGAGCACATCCGGCACAAGCCCGCGATCATCGTGATCAACAAGATTGACCTGGTTGACGGGCCTTTTGCTGGTGATATTCCCGGGGACTGGTTCCCGGAAAACCGGGTATCCACTTCGGCGCTGTTTGATCGGGGCATCGAGGCGCTTAAAAAACAGATAATCAAGACGGCTTTCGGGAAACATCCCATCGAGATCGACGATGCCATCATTCCCACGCTGAGGCAAGAAAGACTGCTTGAAGATTCGCTGCAGGCGGCCCTGGCGATTGTCCGGGAGCTGGAAGGCGACGTTGCTGTCGAGCTGATGGCCATTCACCTGCAGGAGGCCGTTGATTTTCTCGGTCAGATTCTCGGCACCAGTGTAAAAGTGGATGTCCTGGAGGAGATATTCAGCCGGTTTTGTATCGG
>JAOZSC010000036.1:0-2846 GCA_029939875.1 Desulfobacterales bacterium | reverse complement strand
CATCAACCATGGATATCGATCTCAAACCGTATTTTGAAAAATATGAGGCCCTGGTGGCAAAGGCGGATGCTGCCTTTGAGCGGGTAAAAGACGCCTATGGCGAGTGCGTGAAATGCGGGCAAACCTGTTCGGATTGCTGTTATGCCCTGTTTGATCTGACCCTGATCGAAGCGCTGTACATTCGGCACAAATTTTTGGAGACCTACCGGGGAGCTGAAAAAACGGCTCTCATGGAAAAGGCCAACCGGGCGGATCGCCGCATTTACAAGCTCAAACGCAACGCCTACAATGAGTTGCAGGCCGGGAAAAATGAAGGCGAAATTTTGGCTGAAATGGCTCTGGAGCGGGTGCGATGTCCCCTGCTAAATGACGCTCAGTTGTGTGATCTTTACGCGTACCGGCCTCTTACCTGCCGGTTTTACGGTATTCCCACCGCCATCGGCGGTGCCGGACACACCTGCGGCCTGTCCGGTTTTGAACCGGGTGAAAAATATCCCACGGTCAATCTGGACGCTGTTCACGCCGAGCTGCAAAGGATTTCTGCAGAGCTATTGCGGGACATCCAATCGCAGAATATCAAACTGGCGGATTTGCTCGTCCCGCTGTCTTCGGCCATGGTTACGGATTTTGATGAGATCTACCTTGGGGTTGCCGAGGAGCCGGTGGAAGCAGCACCGCGCAAGAAGCGTTCAAGGAGAAAAAAATGAAAGAATTTTCCGAGCAGGAAGTCGAAGACAGGAAAAAAGCGGTCTTCGACAGTATGTCTCCCCGGCGCCAGAAGCATATCCTGAAAAAAGGCTTTGAAAAATGGGACCCCTTCCAGGAGCCCAAGGATCCCATCGATATTCGAAAAGATCGTACCCGGCGCACCTCCCAGATGCTGGTCACAGAATTTTTACAGTCGCGCGGCTCCGAGGCATACAGTCCGGCTTACAGCCGAGGGGTTCTTGAGATTGCCCTCGGCATCATCAATGATGACGAGCGCTTTGTGGGGATGTTTGAATTTGCCGGCTGGTACCAGGAACTTTTGCGCAAAGAAGGCCATGAATAATTACCGGCTGAAATCTGCAGCCACCATCCGGGCACGCTCATCCCGTGGGTTGCGCTGTCCACCGGGTTATTCCTCGATAAAGGCCCCTAAGATAAACTCCTGATATTCGGTGGAGGATTGCTGATACGTTCCCAGCATTTTCTCCAGGGTTTGGCGGGTGGTGTTATCCCGCCAATTGTGCCAGCTTTCCAGGTCCTCCCAACTGGCAATCACCAGCAGTTGCTGGGGGTCTTCGGCGGAGGCCAGGGTTTCACCGGAAATATAGCCGGGTTGACCAAGGGCCCCGGAACGCAATTCCTTGAGCAGTGCAATAATCTCCCGTCGTTTCCCTTTCCTGAACTTACGATTGATTAAGATCTTGGCTTGCATGTTGGCCTCCTTAGATAGTTTCCGTATTTATCCATTGGAAATTGGCTGCTGTCATTTACTGATCGTGGATGACAGAATCTAGATAAAGAAGCTCCATAAGATGCCGGCACAGATAGCCGAACCGATCACTCCCGATGAATTACATGCCATACCGTGCATCAATAAAAAATTGGTCGGGTCTTCCTTCAATCCCATCAAATGCACTTCTCGCGCCGAGCCGGGAACTGCGGAAACCCCGGCAGCCCCCAGCAGGGGATTAATTTTTTCTTTTAGAAACAAATTCATGATTTTGGCAAAAATGATCCCGGAGGCAGTGGCAATGGAAAAGGCGACGGCCCCGAGAAAGAAGATGCCAAGGGCCTTGGGGGTTAAAAAGACATCGGCCTGGGTGCTGCAGCCAACGGTGAAGCCGAGAAAAATGGTGGCCGTGTCGATCACGGCGGACTGAGCCGTTTTTGCCAGACGGTCTACCACGCCGCATTCTTTCAAAAAGTTGCCTAAAAACAGCAGCCCCAGCAACGGCAGCGCCGTGGGGGCCAGGTAACAGCACAGCAGAACCCCGACAACCGGAAAAATAATGAGTTCTTTTTTGGAAACTTCCCGGGACGGCGCCATTTTTATCAGTCGTTCTTTGCGGGAGGTCAGCAGCAGCATGATGGGTGGTTGAATAACCGGTATCAGGGCCATGTAGGAATAGGCGGCAATGGCAATGGGGCCGATGAGGTGAGGTGCCAGTTTGGCCGTCAGAAAGATGGAGGTCGGCCCGTCGGCCCCGCCGATGATGGCAATCGAAGCGGCTTCCTTGGGTAAAAATCCCATAACCAGGGCCCCCAGAAGCGTAAAATAGATTCCCATCTGGGCCGCCGCCCCCAGGAGCATCAATTTGGGTTGGGACAGCAGGGATGAAAAGTCGGTCATGGCTCCCAGCCCAAGAAAGACGATGGATGGATAGACGCCGGTGACCACGCCGAAATATAAATAGTGCAGCACGCTGTTGCTTTCATAAATACCGATACCGAATCCCTTAAAAAAAGGAACATTACCAACCAGGATGCCAAAACCGATGGGAACCAGCAGCAAAGGTTCGTATTTCTTAGCGGTTCCGAGGTACAAAAAGATAAAGCCGACGAGGAGCATGGTATAATGGCGATAGTCAGCAAGGTAATAACCGGTGTTTTGTAGAAATTGGATGAAAAGATCGAGCATGGGGGTATCCCTTTATTTCCGGGTTAGTTGTCCTTATTTTTTATTCCATATAAACATGTCTTGCTTTTCTTGGGGTGTCAGATAGCCGGCTTCACGCAGTTTTTTCAGCGATAGGTGGGGGTGGACAAGCCCCATTTCTTCTGCTTTTTCAAATAGTTGTATCAACTCAAAGGGTTCTTTGAGTTGATCGACCAGGGGCCGGTAAATGCGGGCCAGCTCG
>JAOZSC010000396.1:2884-3284 GCA_029939875.1 Desulfobacterales bacterium | reverse complement strand
ATCTTATGAGTATATGCTCAAAACAAACTAAGGGAGCACACACCGTTTGTCAAGGCCCATCTTGAAAAAATACCAAAAAAATCATCTCCCCTCCCCTTTTCACTCCACCCGGCTTTTCATGGATCGCGTTGCAGGGGGATGTCCCATTTTTTCATATACTTCCATACGGCTGTGCGGCTTAAACCGATGCGGCGCGCAACCTCGGCTTTATTCCAGCCGCATTCCTCCAGCAGCACAACCAGTTTTTCGGCGGTCAATCCCTGCCCGGACGGATGGCTGTTCGTCGCGGCAAGGCGGTCGCCGAAATTCAAAGTCTGCCGGTATTGCAGCTGCCGGATTTCGACGGGCAGGTCCGGCACGTTGATCTGGGCGCTGTTGCACAGCACGAAGGCATGCTCGA
>JAOZSC010000396.1:0-2874 GCA_029939875.1 Desulfobacterales bacterium | reverse complement strand
GCATTTTCCAGTTCACGCACATTGCCGGGCCAATGATAGTCCATAAAAATTCGCATAGCATGCTGGGAAAGCGCGTGAATATCTTTCCCGGCTTTATCGTTGTACCGGTGGATGAAATGATTGACCAGCAGGGGGATATCTTCTTTACGCTGGTGCAGGGGGGGGACAAAAATAGGAAACACCTTTAAACGGTAATAGAGATCCTCCCTGAAATGCCCCTTGCGGACCAGGTCGAACAGATCCTGGTGGGTTGCTGCGATCACTCGAATGTTTATCTTGCGTTTACGCGATTCCCCCACACGCTCGATTTCTCTTTCCTGGAGCACCCGCAGCAATTTAACCTGGATAAACGGGCTGATCTCACCGATTTCATCCAAAAAAACAGTGCCCCCGTCGGCTTCTTCAAAGCGCCCGGTGCGGTCCCGCACCGCCCCGGTAAACGCGCCTTTCACATGGCCGAACAGCTCGCTTTCCAGCAGCGATTCGGAAAGGGCGGAACAATTAACGGTAACAAAGGGCTGGGCGGCAATATCACTGTTGTAGTGAATGGCCCCGGCCACCAGTTCTTTGCCGGTACCGCTTTCACCCTGGACCAGGATGGTGGCGTTGCTGGCCGCAGCGGCTTTTATAGCCGAAAATACCTGCTGCATGGCATTGCTCTTACCGATGATATTGCCCAGTCGATGCATCTGGATCAGGCGGCGGGTGGCTTCAGCAGCTAAAAAACGGGCCCGGGTCAACTCGGTCAGGTCGGTGACGGTTTCCACCACCCCGATGATCGTTGCGTTTTCATCCCGGACCACCCGGGCATTTTTTATCACGGGAACCCCATGGCCATCCTTGTGGTGCAGGAAGCACTCACTGGATTCCGCCTTGGGCTGGTGGAAAATTCCGCACTCCTGGAGACTGGTTGGACATGCCTTTCCAAAACAGCGGTTAAAATTAAGAAACCCGCAGGGTTTGCCCATTGCCTCGGAGGCGGAATATCCCGTGATATGCTCCATGGAAGGGTTCCAGGATGTAATGCGCCCCCTGGCATCCAGGGTAAACACGCCGTCGGCCATGGAATGCAGGATTTGATTCACAAAACGAAGATTCCATATTTCATGGGTTTCACCGGTCATGGTTTGGTCTCCCTATGGGTGTACGCAACACGAACGTTACTTATCGTTACTGTAAACATATAGTAACGCATCCGGTGCCTGTCAACTGAAAAAAATGCCCGCCCACAGCAAACAGAAGAAAAATTATTATGGCCATTTTTTATTAATTTTCCAAACAGTTATGAATCGAAATGATATTTTATGAATCCATACCTTCGCCCGGGCCTCCGTCTGGCATGAAAGTTGATATGGCATAATGATGAATCGCCGTATGGCAATAACGCCTGGCTGTAAACCTGACGGAAAACTTAATTTTATCAACCTTAACCCAAGGAGCGTATTATGAAAGCCAGAAACTGCTGCAAAACAATGGAAATGGAACTCACCGCATGGAAGGCCATCATTTACGATATCGTCCGCAAGATAGAAAAACTACCGGGCGGTGCGAAAGACAAAATTCTTCCCAACATCGAAGACATCCACATGATGATAGAGGATATGGATACCAGGATCGATGACATTCGGGATAAGTGCACCCCGGAAACCGGTATTGACGACATTAAAACCGAAAGAGAAGCATTTGACCAATCCATAGCAGAAGCACGCGTTAAAGTAGAGGACGCCATGCAGTATCTGGGCGCCGGTAATTTTGGCGGCTGATCCGGTGATCTGCCCAACGCAGTGACTGCAAGGGTTGCGCGACGGCAGCGGCGCCAAAACCGCTGCCGTCACACTACACCCAGGGTGTCAGCGGCAGTTTAGCACGCAACGTTTCAACATTTTCGGCCGCCAGGCGCAGCACATGGGCTTATAGTTGCTTTCCGCTTGACGACTTGAGGCAGATTGCAGCGGAGGTGTGTTTCATGGCAACAAAAGAACAGGCTGAACAAAATGAATTTATCAGCCGCATTGAAAAAGGAGTGGCCCTGGTGGATTTTAACGCACCCTGGTGCGCACCCTGTCGCACCCAGAGTCCCATCATTGAAAAACTGGCCGAAAAATTTCAGGGACAGGCCAATATCAGCGCTATCGACATTGACCAAAACCGGGAAACCGCCCTCAAGCTGGGCATACACAGTATTCCGACCATGATTCTTTTTAGGGATGGACGTGAAATCCAGCGTTTTATCGGACTGCAATCCGAAGAATCGCTGACACGCGCACTTGAAAATGTACTCAAATGATTTTGCCGGACAACGCCTCGGACATGGTGCCCGGCAAAACCAACGGCGGATCCCGGAATCTTTGGAAAAAAGATCTTTGAACGAATTTAAACCGCAATCATTGCGATTGAAGGAGGAAATGAAAATGTATAAAAAAATCTTATTTACGTCCTGTTTGACGGATTATTGCGAGCATATTTTCAAGGTTGCTTTGCAACTGGCAAAAGAAAATAACGCCAAACTCTGGATTTACCACGGGTTGGAAACCGGATCTGCAAGTGATGCCCCGTCCGAAGATGACATCAAAGCAGCAGAGGCACGCCTGAAAGAATCCTGTGTGGATAAAATGAAGGCCCAGGATTTCAGCAATTACATGATCAATGTTTCCGCAGGCAATCCCGTCCGGGAAATCACGACCCTGGCCCGCAATGCAAACATTGATGTCATTGTCATGGGCACTTCCACCCGAACGCCCACCGCAGCTGCAGAAAGCGCCCAGTCCCTTCGCCTCGGTCCGGTGGTCTCCGAGGTTCTTCTGGCAGCGCCCTGCCCGGTGCTGGTGGTTCCGCCGCACCTGGTTCCCGGCCTGGCCAGAGGGTAACCGCCGA
>JAOZSC010000395.1 GCA_029939875.1 Desulfobacterales bacterium | reverse complement strand
AAAAGGCAGCAGTATTTTTGCGCTCAACCCGGAAAACGGCGAACTTGAAGTGCTGGCCAGCTTCGGGCTGAGCATCGACTATATGAACAAAGGCCCGGTTCTAGCGAAAAAAAGCATCCATGCGACCACCAAAGGCGCACCGACCATCATCCGCGATGTGGACAAGACCGACCAGTTGCAATACCCCCAGGAAGCCAAAGACGAGGGTGTCGGTGCCATCATTTCATTGCCGATCAAGTTTTACGGCCGGGTTATCGGTGAACTGCGCCTGTACCACCGCGAACCGTGGGATATTTCCGAAAAAGACGTGGACTCCCTGCAGCTGCTGGCCGAAAACATCGGGTTGGCCATGATGTACACCCGGCTGTTAAACGCCATGCAGCAAATCAAAGAGACCGTCACCGAGGTGCATTCCGTCTGGCTGCATGAGCTGGCGAAGTGATCGGCGCCAATCACATTAAGGCTGGGACGTATTTTTAGTTGACAGCTATGCTACAATGTAACACTATACCCGGTATCTGAATTGAAAATTTCCGAAGGAATCATCATTAATGGACAACAGTGAATTTAAAAAGTTCCGCCGGCAACTGGACAAGACCCAGAAACAGATGGCTCAGTTGCTAGGGGTGTCGCTTAAAGCGATCCACAGCTATGAACAGGGATGGCGCACGATTCCACCGGCGGTGGAGCGGCAGTTGTATTTTCTGGTCTCACGCAAAAACATCGGCACCAACGGCAGCAAAACGTGCTGGCGGATAAAAAAATGCCCGCCTGTCCGAAAAAAGCAGTGTCCGGCCTGGGAGTTTAAAAGCGGCAATCTTTGCTGGTTTATCAACGGCACCATTTGCGAGGGTACCATTCACAAGGACTGGAAGGAAAAAATGAAAATCTGCCGCTCCTGCGAAGTTTTCACCAATATTTTCTAGCTGCCCGCCTTTTTATCTATCATTGCATTGCCCCGGTATATCCCATTGGCTGTCGGCATTGCCGCCGGAAGGCGTATAAAAGGAGAATGCGCTATGACGAACAATCACAAATTTGAGACATTGTGCCTGCATGCCGGCCAGCAGCCCGACCCGGCCACCACCGCCAGGGGGGTGCCGGTGCACCGGACCTCTTCCTATGTCTTTAAAAGCACGGAGCATGCGGCCAATCTTTTCGCCCTCAAAGAAGCCGGCAACATCTATACACGCATCATGAATCCGACCCAGGATGTTCTGGAACAGCGCGTTGCAGCGCTGGAAGGCGGTGCCGCCGCCCTGGCCCTGGCATCCGGCACCGCGGCGGTTTATTATGCGATTATCAACATTTGTGCGGCCGGCGACGAGTTCGTCTCAGGCAACAATCTTTACGGTGGCACCTATACGATGTTTGACAGCATTTTACCGCAGTTTGGAATCCGGACCGTCTTTGCCGACCCCCGCGAACCCCAACACATTGAAAATGCCATTACTGCAAAAACCCGGGCGATCTATATCGAGACCATCGGCAATCCGGTGCTCGAGTTCACCGACATCGAGGCCGTGTCTGAAATTGCCCGCAAACACCATCTGCCGTTAATCGTCGATGGGACCTTTACCACCCCCTATTTGCTCAAAAGCATCGAACACGGCGCCGACATCGTGGTCAATTCCCTGACCAAATGGATGGGGGGGCATGGCACCGGCATCGGCGGGGCGGTAGTGGATGCCGGCAAATTCGACTGGACCGATGCCAGGTTCAAGTTGTATAACGAACCCGACCCCGGCTACCATGATCTGCGCTACGCCCACGACCTGGGAGATCTCAATCCCGTAGCCTTTATCATGAGAATGCGGCTGGTGCCCTTGAGAAACCTGGGTGCCTGCATTGCCCCCGACAACGCCTGGATGTTCTTGCAGGGTCTGGAAACCCTGCCGCTGAGGATGGAACGGCACTGCGACAACGCATTAAAAATAGCCCGGTATTTAAAATCCCATTCCCAGACTGCCTGGGTTCGATACCCCGGCCTGGAGGATGATCCGACCCACACGGTGGCAAAAAAATATCTCAAAAAAGGTTTCGGCGGCATGGTGGTTTTCGGTATCAAGGGCGGTGCTGAAGCGGGCAGCAAATTTGTGGAGAACTTGCAGTTATTTTCCCACCTTGCCAACGTGGGAGATGCCAAAAGTCTCGTACTGCATCCTTCCAGCACCTCCCATTCGCAATTAACCGCAGAGCAGCAAGAAGCCAGCGGCCTGACGCCGGATCTGATTCGCCTGTCCATCGGCATTGAGCACATTGATGATATTCTTGCTGATCTGGAACAGGCTTTTGCAGGGGTATAAGAAAAATTGAACGCTCAAAGCGCTCAAGGTCCGTAGTCCATGGTCGGTAGTCCGTTGTTAATCAGAAGTGAACTGCAACGGTATTAATATAGAACACGCACAGCCCTACCAATGCAGCTTATTGGCGACTGACAACTGACAACAGACGACGGACCCTGACGATTTGCAATGGGTGGCCCCTATAATTTTTAAAACGCTGGTTAGCACTTTTCTGCTAATCACATTCCAGACAGCCAGTCAGCATGAGCGAATACATTGAACATGACCGGGACAAAATTTCGGTCGGAATCGTCGAAAAAAAAATTTACGCCTTTGCCGAGCCTCCGCAGGAAATGGTCCTGGAAGGCGGTGCCCGGCTGGGGCCCGTCAGCCTGGCCTATGAAACCTGCGGCACGCTCAATGCGGACAAAAGCAATGTGGTATTGATCGCCCACGCGCTGTCGGGAGATTCCCACGTGGCCGGTTACTACACACCGGACGATGAAAAGCCCGGCTGGTGGGACAGCATGGTGGGGCCCGGTAAGGGTATTGATACCAATAAATATTTCGTGGTCTGTTCAAATATTATCGGCAGCTGCATGGGTTCCACCGGGCCTTGCACCATCAACCCCAAGACCGTTTTGCCCTACGGGCTGGACTTTCCCGTGGTCACCATCGCCGACATGGTTGCCGCTCAAAAGGCGCTCATGGATCACCTGGGCATCAAAAAACTGTTAGCGGTGGTGGGCGGTTCCATCGGTGGCATGCAGGTCCTTGAATGGTGCCTAAAGTACCCGCAGATGGTGGAAGCGGCCATTCCTCTGGCAACCACCACCCGGCACTCGGCCCTGGCCATCGCCTTCAATGAAGTCGCCCGGCAGGCCATTATGGCCGATCCCAAGTGGAACGGCGGCAACTACTATTTCGGTGAAAAGCCGGCCCTTGGGCTGGCGGTGGCCCGCATGATCGGCCACATCACCTACCTGTCCGACGAGGCCATGC
>JAOZSC010000394.1 GCA_029939875.1 Desulfobacterales bacterium | reverse complement strand
ATGACCGAACTGTACCTGCACATGGGCGCCAATACGAATATCCTGGCCGGTGATATCGGGGTTGGTTCCCGGGAGATCGGCTATCTTTTCGGCATGTTTAAACGGTTGAGCAATGAATTTACCGGAGCCTTGACCGGCAAGGGCCTCAACTGGGGCGGCAGCCTGATCCGGGCCCAGGCAGCCGGCTACGGCTGTGTTTACTTTGCCGCTGAAATGCTGGCCACGCGCAATCTGAACCTGGAAGGTCAGACCTGCCTGGTATCGGGATCGGGCAACGTGGCCCAGCACACTGTGGAAAAATTGGTCGAAATGGGGGCTAAGGTGATCAGCCTGTCAGATTCTTCCGGCTATGTTTTTGATCCGGAAGGAATCGACACCGGCAAACTGGCCTATGTCAAACAGCTGAAAAATATCCGGCGGGGACGCATCGAAGAGTATGCCGATAGATTCCCGGCTGCCACCTATACACCGGTCGAGCCCGGACTGGATTACAACCCGCTGTGGCGCCACCGGGCCGGTTGCGCCTTTCCCTGCGCCACCCAAAACGAGATCAATGAAAAGGACGCTTACGGCCTGATCAACAACAACATCAAGCTGGTGTGCGAAGGGGCCAACATGCCTTGCACCCCCGAGGCCACGGATATTTTCCTGGACAGAAAAATCCTTTATGCCCCCGGCAAGGCGGCCAACGCCGGCGGTGTGGCGGTCTCGGGTCTGGAGATGGTCCAAAACAGCATGCGCTTGAACTGGCTCGGCGAAGAGGTCGACAGCCGCCTGAAGCTCATTATAAAGAACATGCACCAGACCTGTCTGGATGCAGCGCAACAGTATGAAACCCCCGGCAACTACTTTAACGGGGCCAACATTACCGGTTTTGTGAAGGTGGTGGAGGCGATGCTGGATCAGGGGGTGATATAGTTTTACATTGAGCGGATCTCCTGGCGCATGAACACCGTGTAGGAGACGGCAAAACAGATGATGGTGATGGCCACCAGGGAGATGAGGTAGGGGATCACGATCAGTATGCTCTGGCTCAGGGGCAGGGGGCCGGAAAAGCGCGCCATGGAAAGATTTTCCATGGGACCCATGGAAACAATGGAATGCGTGGATTTGCGCATGGGATCGATGATCGTGGCGGTGGAATCCGTGTAAAGCTTCATGGGGGAGATGAGTTCCACGGCCTTGACGATCCGGGCCTGGCGCACCATCGCTGCTGTATCGGATTCGAGGGTGTCACCGGCAAAGGCATTGCCCAGGACGCTGGCGCCGATGGATACGAAAAACGAAAAAAAGATCCACACCGCCAGGGCCGCCAGGGCCGAAGTGGCCGTACTGCGGAATAAAATCGAAAAAAGGATGGCCACCCCCAGCCAGAAGGAAATATATATAATACTGATCACCAGGTAAATGAGGATGCGCCAGATTTCTTCGGCCCCTGGAACGATGCCCATGACCAGCAGGCCCAGGCCGGTGATTACCAGCACGATGGATACCAGCATGATGGAAATCATGGCCACGCCGGCCAGAAACTTGCCGTTGATCACCACGTCCCGGTAGATGGGCTGGGAGAGCAATTTGCTCAGGGTGCCTTCGTTGCGTTCCCTGTTGATGGTGTCAAATCCCAGGATGAGCCCCACCAGCGGCCCGAAAAAGGCCACGAACTGCACCAGGGAAAACACAGCTCCCGGGGCTGTAAAAAGCATCAAAAAGATAAAACGTGGTTTGGCGACTCCCTCCAGCTGCTGGCGTATATTCAACCCCACCATGTAAGCGGTAATGAGACTGACCATGGCGATCAGGGCGAATATAATGGTAAACCGGTAGCTGCTGAAATGATCCGCCAGCTCTTTTTTGAATATGACTTTGATCCCTTGCACCGCTAAGCCTCCTGAAAATATTTCATGTAAATTTCTTCCAACGTATATTTTTCCGGGCCGATGCCGAGCTTTTCCTTGGCCAGTCGGTCCATGGAGCCCTGGGCCACCATGCGGCCCTTGATCATAATACCGACCCGGTGGCAAATTTTTTGCACCTGGTGCAGCAAGTGACTGGAAAGAAGCACCGTCATTTTGCTGTCGTGGCACAGGCGCTTGATCAGATCCATCATGCGGTTGGTGGCATCCGGGTCCAGCCCGAGAGTCGGTTCGTCTAAAAAAGCCACCTTTGAATCCTTGATGAGCAGCTCGGCCATGCCCAGGCGCTGTCGCATACCCCGGGAATAGGCACGGATCTTTTTTTCGGCTTCATCCGCCAGCCCGACCGTGTCCAGAGCGCCGCGGATGCGCTCTTCGGCCTGCCGGCCGCTGATGCCGTTTAATTCGCCGATAAAGCGTAGCATCTGAACAGCGTTAAAGTCCGGATAAAATCCCATGTTTTCCTGCAGGTAGCCGATTTTCGATTTTACCTTGATGGGATCCCTGACGGGATCCAGGCCCAAAACCCGGGCCTTGCCGCTGGTGGGTTCGGTCAGTCCCAGCAGCATCAGCAGGGTGGTGGTCTTTCCGGCGCCGTTGGGTCCCAGGAACCCAAAAATTTCACCTTCGCCCACCGAAAAGGAGAGGTGATCCACGGCCACCGAGCCATGGTACTTTTTAGTCAACTCGTGTGTTTCGATAATTGCAGGGCTGTCCATTTTTAACGCCTTCCTAACCAGCGGAACACTCCAAACAATCCGAGGATCACCGCTACGATGATTCCGATGCCGATCCAGCCCCAGGCCGCAGAGGCTTTTACGGTGGTGCGAAATTCCATGGTTTTGGACGCTTTTTCCCCGTCAATTTTGATGGTCACCGAGTAATCGCCCACCAGGGCATCCTCGTAAGGGGTAATGGTCATCTCGACCTGCTTTAGGTCTCCCGGCTCGATGGCATCTATTTTTTCGGGCTTGAAGGCGACCTTCCAGTTTTCGGGCTTAAAGGACATGAACTTGATATCGCTATTGACGGCGGAACCTGAATTTTTAACATAAAAGGAGATGTTGGCCGGTTTTCCCCGGCGGGCTTCCAACGACAGCAGGCCACTGGCCGTGCCGACATCCAGGCCGTAAGTGCCGGTCAAAATGACGGCCAGTTTGGCTTCGCCCTTGGCTTCCCCGGAGCTTACCCGCACGATGATGGGATACTCGCCGGCGGGAGCCATCAGGGCCGGCTTTACCTGTACGGCAATGGTCTGGCTCTGGTCGGCCTTGAGTCGCAGGCTGGAAATATACTTGGATTCATAGGCGGGTTTAAAATTGATTTCCCAGTCTTTGGGGCCCTGGGCAAACAGGTTGAAGACGTCGTCTTTATT
>JAOZSC010000393.1:997-3293 GCA_029939875.1 Desulfobacterales bacterium | reverse complement strand
TGGCCGGACCCGATCCGGAAATCGCACCGAAAAACAGACAGGCAAGTACAGTAGCGCTGGCCAGCCCCCCGGTAGCCGGACCGGCCAAGGCCTCCGCCACATTCACCAGCCGCTTTGATATACCGGAATACTCCATCAGGGCTCCAGCCAGGATAAAAGCCGGCAGCGCCATAATCGGAAACGAGTCCACCGAAGTATAGGCCACCTGTACAAGGTAAACCAGATCATTGCCCAGAAAATACAACGCCGACATCGAAGCCACGCCGAGGGCAAGGGTGATAGGCGCCCCCATCAAAAGCATCAGGCCGAACGACCCAAACAATAAAGTAACGACATTCATTATCTTAGTCCCTTGATTTCATAGGTTAACGCGTCCCTCCGCCGTCACCGACGGCGTCCGCTTCCACATCCACATCGATTTTGTCCGGATCGCGGATATCGACCCCCTTAACGATTTTCAAATAGTTGACCTGAATAATGCGGATGGTCATGAGAGTAAAAGAGATAGGAAAAATCAAATAGACATAGGCCATGGACCAGCCCAAAGTCGGCGAAATATAGGGAAACTCCAGCATCGATCTGATCAGGAAGATGCTCTTGTGAATGATCACAATATTAAACACGATCCAGATCAGATCGGCAAAGGCCTCTATGTAGTCGGCCGTTTTCTTGGAAAACCAGCGGAACTGAAAAGTCACCCGGTTATGAGCGGCCAGCCGGGCGGCATAGCTCGCCCCGAAAAAAACAAACCAGACAAAAGAAAATCGGGCCAGTTCCTCCCCCCAGGAGATGTTCACACTGAACACCTCCCGGCTGATGATCTGGATAAACAGCAGAATAATAAAAAAACTGAGCAAAAACTGGCAGATATAGCTCTCAATATTGTCAAACACTTTTTTGGCAATTTCTTTAACAGTCATACGCACACCTGTATTGAAAAATATGAGAATCGGAAAAATTCCCGCGCTGCAAAGGATTCCGCCTTAGCAGCGCGGAAGACAATCCGCCGGATCCCCATGAAGCTAAGGGATCTGACACTTCGGAAATGGGTGTGACCGGCTAGAGGCGCCCGACGGCCTTGAGCGCGGCATCGGCTTTTTCCTTGCCGCCGATGCTTTTGTAGAATTTGGGCCAGACCGCTTTAGTGGCCTTTTCAATCCATTCCTTCTCGCCGTCCGCCGGCTCCAGAATTTCCAGGCCTTTTCCCTTCAGCTCGGTTTCAATGGAATCCTCGAAGACAATCAGAAACTGCCTGCAAAACTCCTGGGCTTCTTTGCCTGCGCGCATAAGAATCTCCTGTACCTCGGGGCTCTGGCTCTGAAAAAGTTTCTCGCTGATGACCAAAGGTTCCAGCAGGAACACGTAGCGAATCTTGGTGATGTACTTCTGAACTTCGTAGAACTTCATGACATACTGGGTAATCAGGGGCGTGTCCTGGCCGTCAAGAACTTTCTGCTGCAGGGCGGTAAAAACCTCGTCCCAGGCCATGGGGGTGGGGCTGACTCCCCAGGATTTGTATGAATCGATCATGATAGCGTTTTTGGGCACCCGGATGGTGAGGCCTTTTAAATCCGCCGGCTTGGTAATGGGCCGTTTGGAGTTGCTCAGCCGCCTGAATCCGCTGTAAGACCATCCCAGTATTCGCACGCCGGCCGACTTGATGGTATTTTGCACCAGTTCATCCCCGATAGGGCCTTGGGTGAGGGTTACCGCCTCATCCACGCTCTGGATCAGATAGGGCAGGGTAAACAGGCCCACTGTAGGAGAAAACGGGGTGATGTTGTTGATGGCGGCAACGGAAAAATCCAGGGTCCCCAGTCGACAGTTCTGTACCGTCTCCTGTTCCGAGCCGAGCTGGCCGTTTGGAAACAGGCCAAAGGTAATCTCGCCGCCCGTATACGCCTCCACCAGTTTGGCAAAACGCTCACCCAAAGCCCACTGAGTCCCGCCGGCAGCATCTCCTAACGCCATTTTCCATTCAGTCTTGGCCTGAGCCGGGATGGACACGGATAATACCAAGCTAATCGCCAGGATGCCTATAAAACTGATTGACCAAAAACTTTTTTTCATTTCTTACCTCCTTAGGTTGAAAATAAATAACCACCCCTGCAAGGGAATGGCCTGAGGATGACTCTGAAAGGGAGCATTGTATCTCACGGATTCTAAAGGATGTTTCCAAATGGAACCGGTCCAATGACCGGCAAAAATAACGGCAACTGTGATCCACAAAAACCAATCGTTGAACCTGAAAATAAAAGAGGTTTAAGCAAGGGGCAAAGATTTGGAAGAGGTTCTG
>JAOZSC010000393.1:0-987 GCA_029939875.1 Desulfobacterales bacterium | reverse complement strand
CACACACTGAATGGCCGCAAAACCCGGCCGATTACAAACCGCGCTTTCGGATGAAAAAATAAAAATCAAAAGCATGGTACGTAGTAAAAGGGTTGTTGCAGTGTAAAATCAGTCCGATTGCGTGATAGATATTCAAAGCCGAAAAAAATTAGTATCCATACCGTTCGAGATACATCGCTGTAACATCTGAGTCATCGAACAAAGCCCCGTCAAGACGGGATATCCACTATATTTTAATCAGGCGTAAAATTCGAAAACACCGCCCTGCCCGCATGGCAAGAATTAAGCCCTCAGATTAACTGAAGGTCGATCAGACTAAAACAGGTGTAACTTCGGCCGCCATGGGTCGTCAAATATATCCGGTAAGAGAGATAAAAAATCGGACGCTCATCACCGGTACAAGACTTATGGAGGGCCATATCCTTTGAAGAAAAAAATCGCTTTTTAAGAGTGAATCAAGCTTAATTCAAGAATTCGTATAGAATAGAAACTGATATATCAGCTATTAGATATCCCGCAGTTTGTCAAGTTTTTTTTTCCAGAAATGCAAAACAATTTCGACAAATGATATATATCACTGTATTAATTATTAGAGCTACTATAACTAATCATAATTACGACACAATTTAAGTGCATGATAACCTCATTTGTATAACTAACAGGATTTGATCCGATTGAAAAACAGGTTGTTTATGCATGGGGCATGAGACACTCCAATATTATTTTATCTAATTATTTCTGATGGTTAATTACATTCAGAAAAAATAATTTCTTCTTGACATTGATAAATATATGATATATCAGATTTATCTATATCATATTCAATTAACCCAACAAAACGGAGGATTGAAAGATGGCTAAAAATATTGATTGGCTTGACTACGATGTCGATGAAATGGTCGCTGCCGACAGAGACTGCCTCTGGCATCATTTGAAACCCCACAATGTATTTAAAAAACAAGAACAGATGATCATTGTTGAAGGCAA
>JAOZSC010000392.1 GCA_029939875.1 Desulfobacterales bacterium | reverse complement strand
TTCCATCATGCGCACCAGGGCATCGATCATGTCGTCCACATAACAGAAAGAGCGGGTCTGGGAACCATCGCCAAAAACCGTAATGTCCTGACTTTTCAAGGCCTGGATAATGAAATTGCTCACCACCCGGCCGTCGTTGGGGTGCATGCGCGGCCCGTAGGTATTAAAAATGCGTACCACACGGATATTGATTTTGTGCTGCCGCTGATAATCGAAAAACAGCGTTTCGGCGCAGCGTTTGCCCTCATCATAGCAGGACCGGATTCCGATGCAGTTGACATTGCCCCAGTAACTTTCGCTCTGGGGGTGAACCGTGGGATCACCGTATACCTCTGAAGTCGACGCCTGGAGAATCTTGGCCTTGAGCCGCTTGGCCAGCCCCAGCATATTGATGGAGCCATGAACGTTGACCTTGGTGGTCTGCACCGGATCGTTCTGGTAGTGCACCGGGGATGCCGGACAGGCCAGATTGTAAATCTCGTCCACCTCCAGATAAAGGGGGAAAGTGATGTCGTGACGGATCAATTCAAAAAAAGGGTTTTCCATGAGATGAACGATGTTGCGTTTCGTGCCGGTGTAATAATTATCCACACAGACCACGTCGCAGCCCTGTTGCAACAAGCGTTCGCACAAAAAAGAGCCGAGAAATCCGGCGCCGCCGGTCACCAATACCCGTTTTCGCAGATACATATTTTTCCCCCTGCCCCGATGAACTTGTGAATTCTACAGGGCCGCCCGATTTTTTTACCCGTTTTTATTTCATCTAATTTTTCGACCCTGAACGGTGAACTCTGAACCACTCAACCTATGTTTATATTATTTATATCACGGCAAAAGCCTGTCTGGCAACAACCTTTCGATATATCTATATATTTTTTGCTTCATCCGTGCCGGAACAGCCAAATCCGACCGGGCTCAATGCAATGAACGGGAGAAGCGACACGATAGGCAAAAGGCCTTGTAAGGAGAACAAAATTGGTGTAAAACTTTTCCATGCGCTTGGAACAACCAATAGCGTTTTCACAACACCCAAAGTTTCATCCTCGTAAGCATTAGAGCCCTCGTAGCTCAGTGGATAGAGCATCGGATTCCTAATCCGGGTGCCGCAGGTTCGATCCCTGCCGGGGGCACCATCCCATATTGTTTACGCCCAGTTGGGGGGCTTTTCTCCAATCAGATCTTTCAACTCGGCAACGGCCTGGTCGATGGTTTTGCCATGGGTATTATAGACCATGTCGGCGGCGGCATTGTATTTTTCTTTTGAACTTTCCCAAATTGTCCGCAGGTCCTCTTCCAGGCCGACTTGCGCATTGAACCGCGGGCGCTGGGCGTTTTCAACCCGCCGAACGAGTTCCTCCACCGGAGCGGTCAGCAGGATAAAACGTCCCGTTTTCCTGAGAACATCCATGTTCCATTCGTAGCGCACCGTGCCGCCGCCAAGACATATCAGCGCATCTTCCAGTTGGGCGAAGTGCTTGCTGATGGAATATTCAAGCTCGCGAAACGCCAGCCAGCCTTTTTCTTTAACCAGCCGGTGAAACGAATAGCCGAGAGTACGGTCCATCTCCCGGTCGAGGTCAAAAAAATCAAGATTCAATATCCGGGCCAGGCGGGTTCCAATGGTGGTTTTGCCCGAACCGATCATGCCGCACAAATATATTTTCATGCTTGTCCCCTTGCTAATTTTTAATACATTCCCGACCTCGGCAGGTGGTTGGCCAAAACTTGGAGTTCGAGCGTGCCCAGAGCACACCCTGGCCGGAAAAAAAATATGGCCATCACGGCAATGCTGTGGTAGTCAACTATCGCATTTCGCTTATCAAACAATTCGGGGAAAAAACATGCACGCCGTCATCAACCGTTTTTGGGTTGCACCCCTTGTCATGCTGCTTGTGTCCGTCGGGGCTGCGGCGGCCAGCGAACTTCCTGCCCACTGCGGTGGGGACCCGCTGATGGTAAAAACGCTTTCCCGCATGGGACCGGTCCTGGGGCTCGGCTCATCGGTATCCCACGGCCTCATGGCCCGCTCGCTTTCCGAGGTTGTCGCCGAACAGATGTGTCTTGGCAAGACGGCAAAACAACATGCGTTTCCCTGGTTTTTGCCGCTTTCCTATCCCCGGGTAATCCGATATTACTACACATCCATGCGACCCCGGCTGGTTCTGGCCGTGGATGTTACCTATCATAAAATGAAAATACTCGAGGATACGACGGCCAAAAAAAATGACCTCAAGGCCCTGGTGGCCTGGCTGGCAGCCGATTGCTCAAGCAATTTCGCTGACTGCTCACAAAATGGTGACGCTTCTGAAACACTTTCACAAAACTATCGGCCGACGGTGATACTGGGAGATATTTTTTATGAAAATCTGATCGACTGCGAGCAGCAAAAACCGGACCAGGGATATATCAGGACCGACCGGGCCGACACCCATCGCAAAAATGAGCTTTGTTTTCAGCAATATCAGCTATTGAACCGCTACATCAGAAAGCTGGCGGCTCACTATCCGAACGTTCACATATTTCCTGCCAACCATCTTTTTACTGAACTTGAAAAATATCCTTACAGCGTTTTTTATGATGAAGGAGACCGGCAGACATTTTTCAGCCGGCAGGAACTTACCTGGGATGGCTGGCATCCGTGGACGGATCCAGGCAGTTATGTCTTTGCCAACCTGATAATTTTACGGATCAATCGCCTGATCAAAGAGGGCAAGATCAGCGGCCGGCCGATTCCCCTGAAAAAGATTTCCGATAAATACTTCAGCCCTCCGTCCGGTCTGATTATTCTGGCACCACAAGGATTTCAGCCGGTCGCAAGGCCCCGAATCACGGGCCCCGACGGCAATAACATTCCCCTGCGTTTCAGTGCTTCCCCCAAACGGGCCGGGCACCAGAGCGCATTTTCCTTCGGCACATCCTATTTCCGGGACCGAGCCCGTGCCTGGGGCCACCTGGGGCCGAAACCGCTGATGGTTCGTGCCCGATTTTTTTCAGGAAAAACCCTGGTGCTTTCAAAAAAGGATCAGGCCACTCTCGTCCGGCACTATCAACAGGCAAGATCCCTGAAAGGCGGCCTCATTCTCACCGGTGCGGATCCGGACCCGGAAATCGTCTCCCTGGAAGATACGCTCTTTTTGAACCGGGTGACAAAGGATGAAAATATCCTGAGAACGCCCTAACCCGGATAAACCGGAAAAATTGCCACAAAGGCCCAAAGACACAACGCAAAACGATTGGCTGTAATTTATCTTTGTGATTTGGTGTCTTGGTGGCGAAAATGTTTTGCCATAAAATGCAAA
>JAOZSC010000391.1 GCA_029939875.1 Desulfobacterales bacterium | reverse complement strand
TGTGGGAGTACCTGATCCGCTGAGATATCCGCTTTTGGGGTTGAATATTGGATTGCTTTCATTTAAATATTATAGTTATGCAGTGGCATGCGTTAACCAACATAACCCGGCCTGAAGCAGGGGAAATCCACGCCGATGTTCACGTACCGCAGGATTCTGACTGGTTTTGCGGACATTTTCCGGGGCAACCGGTTCTTCCAGGCATTGCACAACTGGCAATGGTGTTTGACGCCATCCATCAAGCCTCCGGGCAGTCCCTTAAAATCACAGGCGTCTCACGGATACGATTCAAGCTGTTGATCAAACCCGATGACCGGTTGCGCGTTTTTGCGGATGCCCGGGGAAAAAAGGCCGGGACGTTTTCTTTTCGTATCATGGTTGCAGACGAATTGGTTTGCAGCGGCATAATAACAGTTGAAAACCGGGACAAACCCGGCGAGCCAAGCTAAGGGCCCGCGCAAAAATAACTTCACATTTTAAGCGCTGATGCATCCCACCTGGCTGCGTTGCGAAAGCTCGGAATATGCCTGATATTCCTGCGCTTTCGCGCCTTGCCAGGCAGGCGCCTCAACACTGAAAATTCGCGAATTTATTTTTGTACGAACCCTAAAGGAGAAAAAATGCGAATGTCGACAGCACCTGATGTTGAAAAAATTATTCTGAATGTAGCGCAAATCATGATCGACGAACTCAAACTGGAGGATGTGACGCCGGAAACCTTTGACCCGCAAATCGACCTGATTGACGAGGTCGGCATCGACAGCATGGATCTGGCCACGGTAGCACTCGTGTTGCGCGACGAATACGCCATTCGAATCGATGAGGACGATTACCCCAAACTTACGAGTGTGCGGCTGATTTCCGAATATATTTCTGATAAACTGGCAGATCGTGCAGACGGTTAGTACGCAATTTCATGAATACGATGACATATAAAAAAACTCACCGCTGAGATCGCGGAGAACGCCGAGAAAAGATAATAATATATATGCCGGCTGCGCCGGGAATGGCCAAAGTATTTTTTCGCTCTGCGTGCTCTGCGGTTAATTAAAAAAATTCGCAATACGTAATAGTATTTTGGAATACATACATTTAGTTCTTCCGGGAAAAAAGAAAATGGATGCCTTGCAAACACCGCTGGTAGGCACCAATAAAGGTACGCCTGATAAAGAGTGGAAATTTTCCGAAATCCTGGCCGATCCGCAAATCCGGCGGCGATGGGAAAAGGTCCGCAAGTATTTTTTTCTGCGCGAATCAACCTATGACATGACCAACCGCTGCAATATCCGTTGCGAGGGCTGCTATTATTATGAAGGCGAGAAGCAATTCGCCCGTGGAAACATGGACCCGGCGGCCTGGCACGAACTTATGGATGCTGAAAAAAAAAGGGGTATCACTTACGTGGTGCTGGCCGGAGCCGAGCCCTCCATGGTCCCCGAGCTTTGTGAAGTCTGCTTTCGACAGATGCCCCTGGGGGCGATTGCCACCAACGGGCTGAAGTTCATCCCGGCTGCGGTCAACTATAAAATTCACATCTCGGTCTGGGGAAATGACGACACCAGCCTGAAAATCCGCAAGGCCGACAACATGCTGGCCCGGCAGGTGGAAAATTACCGCCACGATCCCCGGGCGGTCTTCGTATACACATTTACCCGTAACAACATCGCCCAGGCCCGCGAGGTGGCACAAATCCTGGCCGCCCAGGGCTGCCGGATGACTTTCAACATGTTTTCCGCGCCGGTGGGTTACGACGGTTCCCTGCGCCACAGCCCGGCATCACTGGGACATACCCGCCAAACCATGCTCGATCTGCTGTCGCAGTATCCCGAAAACATGCTGTTTTCGGCCTATAACGCGGTGGCCCACACTCACCGCCGCGGGTTGCATGAGCTGTATGGCTGTTCCTATCCCCGCATGAACCCGTCCACCGATATCGGCCTGGGGCGATCCTTCCGGCAGTATCGCGCCGACCTGACATGGGACCGGCAAGTGGCTTGCTGTGTACCGGATACCGACTGCGCCGATTGCCGGCATTATGCGGCCGGCAGTGCGGTGGTCACCGCCCGGCTGTTTCGCCATGCCACCGACCCGGACACGTTCAAGGCCTGGTTGGACTATGTCGACACTTACCTGGCCGTATGGGTAATGGGATATGAGATAGGGAAAAATCTTTGCAAACATCCGGTTGCACCTCCCGGGCATGAGGTATTCTGATAATGATCACCGTCAGTTCCCTGCTGGATTCAGAGTGGCACCAGCGTTACAAGCGAATTTCGAAACTCAATATTCGCAGCTCCATTTACGATGTCACCAATCAGTGCAACCTGCGCTGCAAGGGCTGCTTCTTTTTTTCCTCGGGTGAGGACAAGGCCGCCGTCGAAGAAAAGGATATAAAAAAATGGGCGGCCTTTATCGACCGGGAAAAAGAGCGTGGTGTCAACCTGGCCATCCTGATCGGCGGTGAACCCACCCTGCACCTGGACCGCGTTGAGGCCTTTTACCGGCGCCTGCCCACTTTTGTCGCCACCAATGGCCTGATCAAAATACCCCGGGACCGGTTCCCGAATTTAATGCTGGGCATTTCCCTGTGGGGGGATGAAAACGATGAAAAAGTTCTCAGGGGCAAAGACACCTTCAGCATTTCAAGTAAACATTACGAGGGGGACCCGAATGTTTATTATCTTTACACCCTGACGCCTAAACAAATCGGTAAAACCGAACGCATCATCAGCAAAATAAGAGATGCCGGTCTCAAGGTCCACATGCAGCTGCTGTCCAACGATGAAGGGGTGGACGGATTCAGCTGGCATCCCGAGCAGCTCGAAGCCATCCGGCTTGAAATGGATGACATGCTGGACCAATACCCGAACACGGTCATTTCTTCAAAATATTACCATGAAATTATCACCACCGGCAAAATGCTCGGCCGCCGGTTCGGCTGGAATGAATGTCCCTCCGTCACCGAGCCGCTGGACAAGCGCAATCCGCGTCCCAAACGGCTGATCGAATTTATCCGCTGGGCTTCCGATCTGAAAACCATGCACCGTTGCTGCACTTCCGAAACCCGGGACTGCTCGAGTTGCAAAGACGGGGCCGCCCATATGAGCTGGGTGATGGTCAACAAACGGGCCCACATCCGTACAACCAAAGATCTCCAGAACTGGATTGAAGTTTACGAGATGTTTGCCAAGCTGTATCAGTTCATTCCATGGTAAAACCTCATCGTTGCATAAACAACATGATGCCCGTACCATCCAAAAAGCCCGTGATCATCGGATATGACGCCGTATCGCCGTTGGGCACGGA
>JAOZSC010000035.1 GCA_029939875.1 Desulfobacterales bacterium | reverse complement strand
TATTGGCTCTGAGCCCTTGCCCGGTGAAAAATCCACCCAATATATCGAACCTTTCCGGACTACCATTCCTGCCCCTCTTTGCTTCCGGTCCCATCAAACCATAAAGATGTTTCAAGCTGTTCTCTTTTAATTGAGTCATCCGAAAAAACGCGATTGTAGGCTTCCTTTATCTGTCTTTGCCTTTCACTTAATACCTTTTCATGAAGTACGGTTGAAATATACCGGCTTCTGGACATCCCTTTCTGTTTGCTGATCATGTCGATTGTTGCCACCAGATCAGCCGGCACTGAAATGGCAATTTTTTGTGTATTCATTATTTATACCTCTTATTAGTATGATAATTTATTCATATAATAAGTTAATAATATTCGGTTGTCAATTGTTCATTGGGAATTGTCCAGCAATTTTCGGGCTTTTAAGATATTATCCCGGGCCATCTGGTTGTCCGGTTCAATCTCCAGTACTTTTTCCCACTGGCTGACGGCGTCTTCCAGGTTGTCCTGCATGGCATAAATAACGCCCAGGTTATTGCGGGCCTCGACGTCCTGCCCATCGAGTTGGACCGTTTTTTGATACTCCTGTGCAGCTTCTGCCAGCATATTCTGCTCCTTATAAAGATTGGCAAGGTTAAAATGGGCATTGCCATAGGCGGGATTTTTCTCAATGGCTTTTTTATAGGCCCGCACAGCATCTGAAAACAGGCCCTGTTTGGCCAGCAGCACGCCAAGATTGTAATAGGCTTTGTATCCTTTCGGATTTAGCCCGATGGTTTTTTTGATTTCGCGCAAGGATTTTTCCACAAGACCCCGGTCCATATAGACCCGTGCGAGGTTGCCGTGGGCCTTGACGCTGTCCGGAGACGTTTTAAGCGTTTGGGTCCACAGGCTGTAACCGTCGCGCCAATCCCGGTTGCGGTTGATGGTAATCGTCGCATAAAAAATTACGATGATGAAAACCACCAGCAAGGTGAAGACGGTGATCATTTTGCCGGGCATCCGTTTTGCCGCCATCGCCATCGTGGCTGCGACCACCAGGCAAAAGCCGAACAGGGGGATATACAGGTAGCGCTCGGCGAGCGGGTTGAACAGCGGGATGATATTGTAGACGGGCAGCAGGGTGATAAAAAACCACCAGATCCCGAAGGAGATCACACGGATACGCTTATAGATCCAAAAGCTGAAGATGATCAGCCCGGCGGACAGTAGGAAGGCAACCATGTTGTAAATTTCAAAAAAACGGCTCGGATAGGAAAATACATAATCCGCGTTCAAAACCAGCGGGAACAGGATCAACTTGATGTAGGTGAAAAACAGCACCGGCAAATAAATGATGCGCTCCCGCAGGCTGCCCCAGACCGGATTGGCGGCCCCCTGGGGATTGCTCAGGGCCCAAAATCGAATCCACAGGTAAAACAGGGTGATCGCGGCATAGCCGAGGTAATAATATTTTTGCTGGAAAACGGTTTTCAGCGCTGTTGCTAAGGAAGGCGGCTGGTCACCCGCTTTTTTCAGTACCCAGTCATAGACAAAGATGACCATGGGCAGGGTGAGCGCCATTTCCTTGGATAAAAGCCCGAGCAGATAAAAAAGCAGGGATAAGCCCAGAAAAAGTGAATTGCGTTTTGCCGCACCAGCGTTTAACTTGAGGTAGAGCAGCAGGGACAGAAAAAAGAAAAATGCCGCCAGCAGATCATCATTATAAGAAATACAATCGACCACCTCGGTGAGCACCGGATGGCAGGCAAACAATAAACCGGCTGTCAGGGAAAATGTTTTGTTCCCGAGAAGCCGCTTTGCCAGCAAATAGACTAGCACGACATTGAAAATGTGCAATGCCAGACTGAAAAGATGATACCCGAAGGGATTTAACCCGAACAGAGCATAGAGCAGGTAATAGGACAGGGTCGCCACCGGACGGTAGCTGGCCTCCCCGTGGGCGATTTTATAATAAGAGCGGCTAAAAAACGAAGGGAAGTTTTTTCCCAGGTGCTTGATGTGGACATTTTCAACAATCGTGCCCATATCATCGAAAACAAAACCGTTGGGCAGGGAATTGACATAAACGGCGACGGTTACAGCAATCAGCAGTGCGATCGGCCACAGGGGCTGCAATTTTTGTTTCCAGGCGATCTCAGGATTTTTTTGGGTCGGCTTGTTGGCTGTCATGGCGAGTTGCGCTTTCCTGGTTTGGGGGTGTCGTCTTCAGGCCGAACAATATCAGGAAATAGCAGCCGGGTAAAGATTGAACTGTTCATTTGCTGTGGGGTGCATGCAGCAATGTCGCTTGACACGAAAAAGGCATAATCTTATGTTAGATAAATGATTAAAACCGTCGCCATACTGTTGTTTTTTCTTACCGTCCTGTGGATAGGTGCATGCACCCATTCGAGTTCCGGGCAGACAGCGAAAACCAGTGCGCCACAGGCCCCGGCTGGGGACCGGGACCAGAGTCGGCCTCAGCCGCAGCAAACCCGGACAAAACCTCCGACCGGGGGCAAAGCTGCGCCGGAGATTGCAACGACCGATCAGAAAAAAACCGGGGAAAATACAGGTGTCCACCCATCGGCCGTCCAGGATAAGAGCGCAGCCGCAGCGTCTGCGGATGCCACGGCAGCCCGCCTGGAAGAAGCCCGGGAAAAACTGCGCGTCAGTGAGGCCACTGAACAGCGCATTACCGCTGAATTCGAACAGTTAAAAAGATCGGGCAAGGCTTCCGCAGAAGATATTCGTAACTATGAAGCTTACCTTAACAGTGTTCGGGGGCTGGTTGCCGAAAACCGCAAAATTGTTGCCAGGATGCAGGCGGCATACGACGGACAATCGGTGGACAAAAAAAAAGCCACCACCGGCGGGGCGCCAAAAGCATCGGGTGGACAAATCCACGGACAGGAAACCGCCGACGAGGTGGCGGTTCTGGATCGTCAGTTAAATGCGTCTTTGGATGAGTTCGACGGGATGCTGTTAAAGCAAATGGATGCGATCCGTGCCGAATCCGCCGATAAAATGCGGAACCTGGCCCAGGAAGCCGCAGAAGCTGCCAACCGGCTGCGCAAAAACGGCGTGAAGGTTGATACTTCAGCAGACCAGGCTGAAAACGCCCCACCGTCCAAACCCGCTGGAAAAAGCGGATCCAATAATAACGCCGCCGGTAGGGCCACGGCTTCCGGGGATCAGTCCCGCCAGCAAGGGCAGGGCACTGCCGCCACCAAAGATCACCGGGCCGGTTATGCAGATGATGACATTGTAGCCCGGCAGCTGCGCGAAGCGGCGGAAAACGAAACCGATCCCGAGCTAAAGCAAAAGCTCTGGAAGGAATACGAGCAATACAAAAAAGACCAGCGTTGATCCGGGTTCCATCTAATTTTGCCTGACCATTGAATCGTTGAGCATGGCATTCAATTTTATCGTTTTTCAGGAGTTCTTGTGAAAAGTAACTTCGCATATCTAGCCGGGTTCGCCCTCATTTTAATCATCCTGTCCGGTTGTGCCACTTACCAGGCCCAGAAGGTGGGTGCCACCCCGATCCTGCAGGCCCGGGAGGAGATCGCCGAGGACCAGTTGCTGGATGTGGGAATTACGGTGTTTAAAAGCGAGGAATTGTCACCGGAAAAAGCCGAGCAGGAGGGTACCAGCAATGAGATCCGCAAGGCTGAAGGCAATTTCATCCCGGATCATTTGAAAAATACGTTACAGCGTACCAGCCACTGGGGAGCGGTGCGGGTGGTGCCGGGGTCGGACAACAGTGTCGATTTGCTGGTAAAAGGGGAGATCCTTGAATCCAACGGAGAGTACCTGGGCCTGAAAATCGAGGTGACCGATGCCACCGGCAGAATCTGGGTGGCCAAAAATTACCGCGCCGAGGCCACCGAGACCTCATACACTGACAATCGGGCCGGACAAAAGGATGCCTTCCAGGATTTATACAATACGATAGCCAATGACATGCTGCAGTTTAAACAAAAACTGCACCCGAAAAATATCAGAAAAATCCGCACGACGGCCAAATTGAAATTTGCACGGGAATTTGCACCGGATGCGTTTTCCGGCTACCTGGCAAAAGGCGAAAACGATACGGTTGAAATCAAACGGCTGCCCGCTTATGATGATCCCATGATGCAGCGGCTGCTTAAAATACGCGAACGCGAATACATGTACGTGGACACCCTTAATGAGCGCTATGATGAGTTTTATCGCCAGATGTGGCCGTCCTATGAAAATTGGCGGCAGCTCAACCTCACCGAGCGCATGGCCCTGCAGAAAATTAAACGTGAAGCGTTAACCAAACAACTTCTCGGCGCCTTGATGATGGTCGCAGGTGTTATGGGCTCAGTAAGCAACAGTAATTTTGGGGCGATTGGTGCCGGTATGATCATCCTCGGCGGGCAGGTGATCATCAGCGGCTTCAATGTTTCCAAAGAGGCGCAGCTCAACGAGGCGGCCATCGGCGAGCTCAGCGAGTCTTTCGCCGGCGAAATGAAGCCGGTGGTAATGGAACTGGAGGGCAAACAGTATGAATTGACCGGATCGGCCGAAGAACAATTCAAGCAGTGGAGAGCACTGTTGCGCAAGATCTATTTTGCCGAAACCGGTTTTGAGCCGGACCCGGCGCTGCAAAACGGCGAGGCCGAATACGATGAAGAACCATAGTGCGCAATTTCATAATACGATAACATCTAAAAAAACTCACCGCAGAGCTCGCTGAGAGCGCGGAGAAAGACTAAAAATATATATGCCGGCTTCGCCGGAAACGGCCAAAATATTTTATGCCTTTGCGGTTAATAAAAAAAACGAGAAGTGTAACAATCTTTGTGAAAAAATGCATTTAGCCCTTTTTCCCCAAAATGCCTGATAAAAAGATATCCACCCACCCGACCGTGGAAACCATCACCGCGCTGCGTCCTGCCGCCAAGAGCAAAGCAGACGCCCCGGATGATGCCCGACGGCGCAACCGTCTTAAGATCCTGGCCCTGATTGGCTCTTTACTGCTGCTGACCACCGGCGGGGGCTGGCTGCTGCATGGGCTTTCAGAAAACGCATTACCACCACCAGACGCTGCCGGCGACCACCTGCCCGTGAAGGCGACAGCAAAAGAAACGGCGCCGCCGGCAGCCGCCAAGCCGGCCCCGGCGGCGGCAGACCCGGCTCGGCCCAAACTGGAGCGGCCAAGCGCCGAGCAAAAGCGGGCTGAAACCATCGAAACCGTGAGGCAGCTGATGGCATCGGCCGGGAAGCACGAAAAAAACGGTGATCTGGCCGGGGCGCTTGCCGGCTACCGGCAGGCCGTGAGAATCGATCCGGATGCCCGGCAGGCCCGTCAGGGGCTGAACCGGGTGCAGCATCTGCTCAAAGAACAGCAGTTTCAGCAGCTGATGTCCGAAGGCCTGGCGGCGGTTCATGCGGCCGACTACCGGGCGGCCCGCAGCAAACTGCTGAAAGCCAGACAAATAAAACCCGAATCCGGCGAGGTGGCCGACGTTCTTTTCCAGGTGGACCAGGCCCTTCGTCTGGCCCGTATCGAAAAGCTGGGCCGCGAAGCCCGGGGAGCCGAACAGGTGGAAGACTGGCCCCGTGCGCTGAAGGCGTACCAGGCGGTTCTTAAAATAGATGCCAATGTTCAGTTTGCCATCCGGGGAAAAGCCCGGGCCATTGAATTGCAGCGCATCTTCAAGGGGCTGGATTTTTTTCTGGCGAATCCGCGGGTTCTGGAATCCGACAGCCAGCTGGGCAATGCGGTTTTGCTGCTTGGCGAGGTTGAAGGGGTAACCCCCCGTGGCCCGGAGCTGACCGCGCGCATTGGCAAGCTGCAGCAGCTGGTCAAAACGGCGCAGACACCGGTTAAGGTCGTCATCGAATCGGACAACCTGACGCGGGTGGCCGTGTACCGGGTTGGCAAGCTGGGACGTTTTTCAGTCCATGAGCTCCAATTGCGGCCCGGCACGTATACGGTGGTGGGGGCCCGGGACGGTTACCAGGATATCCGCCGCCGGATTGTTGTCCAGGCCGGGAAACCGGCATTGCGCATCACCATTGCATGCAGGGTAAAAATTTGAAACCGACGGACAAACAACTGCAAGAAAATGCTCAGCCGGTGGAAATTCAACCGGTATCTTTTCGCACCGGCCGTGGCAGCCGGTCGCCAAACCCGACGGCTCGTTTCCGGTGGCTGATCACGGCCGTGCTTGCGACTGTGCTGATCCTACTGGGGATTTCAACCTGGTTTGTATTCACCGCGCGGCAGGTGGTGATCCAAATCGATCCCGAACCGCAGCGCATAATCATTGAAGGGGGACTGGCCGCACCGAAAATCGGCGCCTATTACCTGCTGCGGCCGGGCGGTTATACCCTGCGGGCGGAAAAAAAATGCTTTCAGCCGCTGGACAAACAATTTGTGGTTGCCGATGAAAAAAGCCAGCAACTGAGATTTTCATTGAGCAAACTGCCGGGGCGGCTGTCTATTCGGGCCCATCGGGCCGACAGGCCGTCACTCCGGCTGGAAGGGGCGCAGGTGTTTGTCGACGGCCGGCCGGTGGGGCAAACACCGATAGATGAACTGGCGGTTGAACCGGGGCGGCGGACCCTGGAAATCCGGGCCGAAAAATACCAGGACGTTCATCGGCAGCTGCAGGTTGAAGGTTGCAATGCGCAACAGAAACTTGATCTGGCCCTGGTTCCGGGATGGTCGGACATTACCCTGGCTTCTGATCCCCCGGGGGCTGCTGTACGGGTGGACGAAAAGGTCGCCGGCCATACGCCGCTGACCCTTGAATTGGCCGCGGGAGATCATGATCTCGAGGTAAAACTGAACGGCTTCAAACCGTGGCGGACCCGCCTGACGGTGGCGGCCAATCAACCCCGGGTTCTGGAACCTATACAACTGCAGCCGGCAGACGGCACGCTGAAGGTGCATACGGTGCCACCCGGTGCCAGTGTGATGCTCGAAAACAGTTTTGCCGGCAAAACTCCGTTGGCATTAGCGCTTTTGGCGGATAAAACCCATCGGATCCGGCTGTCCAAAGCTGGCTATGAAAAGGCAACACGGACCGCCACTGTCGCCAGCGGGGCCTCAAAAACGCTTACGGTCAAGCTGAAACCGAAACTGGGTATCATTGAGCTGGTGGTGGAACCGGCCGATGCCGAAATGATTGTTGACGGCAAGTCCGTGGGCAGGCTCCCGCGGCAGCTGCGCCTGGTGGCCGTTGAGCATCAGCTGGAGATCAGGAAAAAAGGCTACCGGCCGTATCGGACCCGGATTACCCCCCGCCCGGGATTTGTTCAGCAAATCAAGGTGACCCTGAGCCGGCAGACAAGCGGTAAAAACGCCACGGCGCAAATCATCAAGGCCCAAAACGGCTATCCCCTGAGGTTGATACGGCCCCACGGATTTACCATGGGCGCCTCACGCCGGGAGCAGGGTCGCCGCTCCAATGAGACCCTGCGTCGCATCGAGCTTAAGCGCCCGTTTTACATGGGTATGCGGGAAGTTATCAACTGGGAACTGCGGCAGTTTTACGCTGCCCATAACGCCGGTGTGTTCGGGCGATACAGTTTAAACGGGGATCAACAGCCCGCAGTGCGGGTATCGTGGAATCTGGCCGCGCGGTTCTGCAACTGGCTCAGTGTCAAAGAGGGGCTGACGCCGTTTTACGCCCTGGTGGGGACCACCCAGGTGGCCGCGGAACCCGTGGGAAATGGATACCGCCTTCCCACGGAAGCCGAATGGGAATATTGCGCCCGGATGGACGAAACGAAAAAGATGCTCAAATACCCCTGGGGCAATAAATTCCCACCCGCGCTGCGATCCGGAAATTTCGGGGATAAATCCGCTGCGGATTTGCTTAAAGTGTATCTGTCGGACTATAATGACGGTTACCCGGTCACAGCGCCATCGGAAAAATTTTCGGCCAATACCCTGGGCCTGTTTGACATGGGCGGCAACGTGGCTGAATGGTGCCATGATTATTACGCGATCTATCCCCATGAGGCTGGCCGGCAATATGTTGATCCGCTGGGGCCCGGGCAGGGAAAATACCACGTCGTGCGCGGTTCCAGCTGGCAAAGTGCGGACATCAGCACGCTGCGGCTGGCCTACCGGGATTACAGCGACGGTAAACGCCCGGATCTGGGGTTTCGGATCTGCCGTTACGCAACAAAGCCATAACCGTGCTTGCAGGGCGCAACAATGAACACCCATCGCATCAAAAACATAGCGACTGCTGCCGTATCGATATTGATCATGAGTTCGCCGATGACACCGGGGATTAGTGTGGTTGCCGCAGACCGAAGCCCTGCACAAATTGTGATCATGCCTTCAAGCACCGAAAAGCAGGTACCGATTGATTTGGCTGAAAATGTCAAGAATAATACTGACGACCCCCCAAAAGCAGCTCCTGATTCCAACAGCAAAAAATCAAAACCGATTTCCGGCAGCAGCGGCCAAGCGGTCAAGGCGAAGTCAAAACATTTGAAGCCTTTCGTGCCATCGGAGAAAATACCGGCAGGGCAGGCGGTGGATTTCCCGGCAGATATATGAGGGTGCGGGGCGCAGAGCGCATGGCGCATAGGGCAGAGGGCAAAGGGCAGAGCGTGAGGCGCAGAGGGCATGGTGCAAAGGGCATAGCGTAGACAAATGGTTCAGGGAAAAGAAGGGTACAGGGCGCATACGGAAGTGGGAAGTCGGAATGCGGAATGTGGAAGTAAGTGCAACGGCAACAGCACCTCAAAGGCCAGCGGGCGGTTGATTAAGTTGAATAAGTTGATAAAGTGGCCCTCTTAACCCGGTAAACCCAATCATAAGGTCTTAATCGGACTTTTTACAATTTTGTCTAGGATAAATTATATGCAAAAATCATTTCCTGTTTCCTTTGAATTTATCTACCAGCTGTTCGCGCTGATACTGATTGTTATCATCGTGCATGCCGCCTATGCGGCCGTCATACGCCCGAGGGCCGATTCAATTTTGGCCCGGCAGGCCGCCATGATGAAGGAAGACGGCGCTCCGGTTGTCGAACGATCCGTGTTCGTGGTCATTCGCGACTATGAGCAGGAGGTCTGTTTTATCCTCATGTTCTGGGCGCTGGCCATCATGGCGTATAAAAGCATTGTCACCATCCGGCACCGGGCGCTGCTGCAACAAGACCTGGTACCGCTGGCCGAGGGAGTGCGCATTTTACCGGAAGACACCCGGGACCTGTCACGGCAGATCCAGGCCCTGCCGCCGCAACAGGGCCGTGCCTTGCTTCCCCGGGCCCTGCTGGCGGCTTTGCACCGCTTCAGTACCACGCGCAACATTCAGGATGCCGCTGCCGCCACCCATGCGTATTGTACGGCGGAGGCCGAACGGTTGGATTCGGATTTGTCCATGATCCGTTACATCGCCTGGGCGATTCCCTCGGTGGGCTTTATCGGCACCGTGCGGGGCATCGGCCAGGCCCTTGGCCAGGCCCACAAGGCCATTGAGGGCGATATTTTCGATGTCACCACGAGTCTGGGGGTGGCATTCAACTCCACGTTCATTGCGCTTTTAATCAGCATCGTTTTAATGTTTCTGCTGCACCAGCTGCAATCGCTTGAGGAGCACTACGTTCTGGATACCGAAGCCTATTGCGAGGAAAAACTGACGCGGCATCTGCATACGCAGTGAAGTTGATTAAGTTGAATGAGTTGGCTGGTTGATTGAGTGATTAACAGAATTTTGAACTTAACCCCGCTGATTATTAATATAAATTAAAAAAAATTGCGAGATGTTGAATTATGAGCCTGCTCGCCATCGAATTGAATGACACCGGCATCATGGCCGCGACCGGTGAACCGGCCGTTTTGCTGGAAATAGACGATGCGCACCGGCAAAGCCCCGGCTTTGCCCTGCCGGAAAAAAACAGTCTTCTGGTGGGGCGGGCCGCTGCCGGCAAAGCCCACCTGTTCCCGCGTCAAATCCTGAACCGTTTCTGGGATCAGCTGAACGCCGAACCCCTGGAGACTCCCGGTGCGCGCAACCTGCAAAATAACGCCGAGGTCGCTTATCACCATCTGGCCCGGATCTGGGAGCATGTTCAACAGCGCTGCACGGAGGCTGTTGTGACGGTGCCGAGCTTTTACGACCGTCAGCAATTGGGATTGATCCTGGGTATGGCCCAGGAAATGGCCATGCCGCTGACCGGATTTTTGCCCCAGGCGTTGGCAGCCTCCGCCACGGCTTATCCGGGGAAAATGCTTTTGCACCTGGATATTCACCTGCACCGCACCGAGATCGTGTATCTCAAGCAGGCGCAGCAGCTGACCATCGCAGATTCCCAGAGCGCTTCGGATAAAGGGCTGATATATCTTTATCGGCAGTGGGTGGAGGCCATTGCAAAAGAATTTGTGCGCACCACGCGCTTTGATCCTTTCCATCAGGCCGCCAGCGAACAAGACCTGTACAACCGCTTGCCGCAAGTCCTGGCGCAGCTCCAGGAGCACCCTGCCGTCAAGCTGGAGATCAGCAGCGGCGGCGCGCTCCACAGTGTCGCTGTGACCCGCGATTGGATCGTGGACCAGGCACGGTCATTTTACGAGGAAACCGTGCGGCTCATTGAATCACTGCGCAAGATGCATGGTAAAAGCGACCAACCGGTGGTGCTGCAGCTGACCCATCGTTTCAGCCGGCTGCCCGGATGCAGGCAAGCCCTGGCCGCGGTCAAAGACTGCCAAATTGCTGAACTTAATCCGGGGGCCGGGGCCTGCGGGATCCTGGCGATCTGGGACCGGCTGCGGGACGACAGCCACAACTCGGGGGTGTCTTTTTTTACCAGCAGGCCCTGGCAGGCGGATGATTCTGTCAAAACACCGGCGCGGCCCGCAAAGCGGCCGGATCAAAAGCGCCCGACCCATGTTCTTTATGGCAGCATTGCCTATCCCCTCACGGACCGGCGGCTGATAGTGGGTATGAAAAACGACGACGGTCGCAATGTTTTGCAGATCGCAGATTCCAATGCCGGGGCAGTGCCCGGTTATTGTGCCATCTGGCTGGACGGCGATGATGTGGTACTCGAAAGTTACAGCGGCCGCACAACCTTTGTTGATGAAACCCGGGTCATCGGGCGCATGGTTTTAAATTGCGGTCAGATCATTCGGATCGGCATCCCCGGTGAACAGCTCCAAATGATCGCCTGCCTCAATCGCCATGAAACATAGAAAGTTAAATGTATTCAGCCTGTCGTTTCTGGACATTATCACCTGCGGCCTGGGCGCAATTATCCTGTTGTTCGTGCTGGTAAACGCCAAAAGCGCCGCCCAGCGAAATACCGTGGTGTCAGAGCTTCGTGCACAAACAAACCGCATTAAGCAGCAGGTGCTCGAGGGTAAAAAACAGCTGATCCAGGTCCGCAACACGTTGGAAAAAACCCGGGCCGAGGTGGAAAAAACCCGCGGGCTTTCCCGGCGGGTGATCGAGACCCTGCGGCAGAAAAATGTGGAACTGGCCGATATGGACAAAGACACCCTGGCGTCCAGGACCCATGTCAACCAGTTAAAAGCGGATTTAAAATCCCTGGAAGAAGATGTCAAACGTCTGCGGGCCGGGGCCGGGGCCGCAGATGAACTCGGCGACCGGCTACGGCCGTTTCCCGGTCATGGGGATCGGCAGTATCTCACCGATTTAAAAATGGGCGGTCGGCGGATACTGGTGCTGGTGGACGCTTCGGCCAGCATGCTCGATGAGACCATTGTCGGTGTCATTCGCCGCCGCAATCTGCCGTTTAAAGAAAAGATAACCGCTCCCAAATGGCAACGGGTCGTGGCCACCGTCGACTGGTTGACCACTCAACTGCCGGCAGCGAGCAAATTCCAGGTTTACAGTTTTAACGAAATCGCCGGGCCCCTGATGGCCGCCGCCGATGGAACCTGGCTGTCTGCCGGCAAGGCTCAAAACCTTAAGGCCGTCGTTGAACGCATGCGCGAACTGGAACCGCAAAAAGGCACCGGCCTGTTCAACGGGTTTGCCGCCGCCGCCAGAATGAAACCGGCGCCGGACAATATTTTCCTGCTGACCGACAGCCTGCCCACCATGGGAGCCAAAAAACCCTGGGGGAAAAGAGTCTCGGGTGCCAAGCGGCTGCGCCTGTTTAAAGAAGCGATTCGCCGGCTGCCTTCCCGGGTGCCGGTCAATATTATTCTGTATCCCATGGAAGGCGACCCCATGGCGGCCAACGCCTTCTGGCGGCTGGCCAAAGACACCCGGGGTTCGTTTTTCTGTCCCTCAAGGGATTGGCCGTGAAAGCGCATGGCGCAGAGCGCATGGCGCAGAGCGCAGAGCGCAGAGCGCAGAGCGCAGAGCGAAAGCGGAAGTCGGAATGACTGGAATGGGGAATTGGGAATGCGGAAGAGAGTTCATAGCTCACAGCTGATAGCCCATAGCAAACAGATGAGGCTGGGAAGCTTAAATAAGGATTGTATCCTTTAAAAAGCCTTCAAGCTTTCTGGCCTCCTGGC
>JAOZSC010000034.1:7162-12495 GCA_029939875.1 Desulfobacterales bacterium | reverse complement strand
CTGTGGGCGGACACCTATACGCTGGTGATGATATCAACCATCGGGCTGGCCGTCGGCCAGCCGTTTATTCTCAATTCCGTGACCGCCCTGTGTGCCAAATGGTTTCCACTGGAGGAACGGGCCACTGCCACGGGCCTGGCGGTCATGGCACAATTTGTGGGCATTTTAGTCGGCATGGCCGCTACCCCGTTTCTCAAGATCCAGTTCGGGGTCCCGGGGATGCTCAAGGTCTATGGAGCGCTGGCCGTGGCTGGGGCGGTCTTGTTTTTTGTTTTTGTCAAGTCGGCTCCCCCCACGCCGCCGGCTCAAATCGACACCGAGCGAACCCTGGTTTTAGACGGTTTGAAGCGCATATTCAAACTCAAGGACATGCTGTTGCTGATCAGTATATTTTTTATCGGGCTGGGTATTTTCAATGCCATCACCACCTGGATCGAGCAGATGATTGCCCCCAGGGGGTTCAGCATTATCCAGGCCGGAACCCTGGGGGCGGTTTTGATGATCGGCGGCATTGTCGGCTGCTTTGTGATCCCGCCGCTTTCCGATAAGCTGCGCAAACGCAGATTGATTATTATCATCTGTATTGCTGCCAGTGCACCGGGTCTTGTCGGATTAACGTTCGCCACCTCATACTGGCTGCTGCTGGTATCCGGTTTTTTTATTGGATTTTTTTTCATGAGCGCCGGACCTGTTATTTTCCAGTACGGCGCGGAGATCAGTTACCCCTCGCCAGAGGCGACCTCCCAGGGGTTGCTGATGCTGGCCGGCCAGATTTCAGGGATTATTTTTATATTCGGCATGGATTTTTTCAGGACCGCCTCCGGTTCGATGACGCCCTTTCTGGTGGTGCTCATCGGCCTGGCGGCATTGAACATCGTGTTTTCCCTGATGCTCAAGGAGTCGCTCATGATCGGGGCCGTGGATGAAAGGCCGGCGGCGGATCATTCCGACGGTTGAGCGCGAAGCGGTAAAGGCAAGGGTTGGCAAACAGTCTGAGTTGTTGCCGGCATCTTTTCCGCCGGGCCCTAAGCGAGATGGGGTACCATGCGGCTGCAGCTATCGCTGACGAATCTCGCGTTCGCTGATGCCCATCAAATACAGCAGGCCATCCAGACCCACACTGGAAATGGATTCCCGGGCATTTTCTTTGACCACGCGTTTGGCGTGAAAGGCGATTCCCAGCCCTGCAACGCTGAGCATGGGCAGGTCGTTGGCGCCGTCACCCACGGCGACGGTCTGCTGCAGGTTGATGCTTTCCACCGTGGCGATGGTTTTAAGAATTTCGGCTTTTTTGGGACCGTCAATAATATCGCCGGTCACATGGCCAGTCACATGGCCGTTTTCAATTTCCAGCACGTTGGCAAAAACATAGTCCAGCCCCAGTTTTTTCTGCAAGTGCTCCCCGAAATAGTCGAATCCGCCGGATATGATGCCGATTTTATAGCCCAGCCCCTTCAGGGTGCTGATGACGCGTTCAACACCCTCGGTGAGCACCAGGTCGTCAGCCACCCGGGCCAGTACCGTTTCATCCAGGCCCTTGAGCAGAGCCACCCGTTGGATGAAGCTCTCCTTGAAATCAATCTCACCGCCCATGGCGCGGGTGGTAATGTCAGCCACCCTCTCTCCGACACCAGCCTCTTGAGCCAGGACGTCAATGATTTCCTCCTGAATCAGGGTGGAGTCCATATCAAAGACAACCAGCCGGCGGGCATGGCGATAAATGCTATCGATATGAAACGAAATATCGATGCCCGTATGTTCAGAGATTTCCAGCAGGCTGGCCCGCAGACGTGCAGGATTGTCCAGCTTGCCGGAAACGGTAAACTGCACGCAGGCTTTGGGCAGCGACTCCGGGTGCTCCAGGGAAATATGCCCGGCCAGTCGGGTGATGATGTCGATGTTTAACTTGTTGGCGGCCAAAACGGCGGCGACCTTCGAAAGCTGGACGGCGGTGAGCCGGCGGCCCAGAAGGGTGATGATCCGGCGCTGCTGGCCGTATTCAGCGGCCCACTGTTCGTAGCTTGTATCGTCGATGGCCGAAAAGCGGATCTGGATGTTTAGCTTGTGAGCTTCAAAGAGGAGATCTTTAAGAATCGAAGCGGATTTATGGGTCGAGGGTATTTCCACCAGGATGCCCAACGACAGGTAATCATGAATCACCGCTTGGCCGATGTCCAGAATCGTGACATCATACTGGGCCAAAACGTTGGTCAGGCTGGATGTCAGGCCGGGCTTGTCTTTTCCGGTAATGTTGATTAAAACGATTTCTCTCATAAATTACTGCCTTTCTGAACCTTAAAAAAGTCAAGCACGAGTTTTGCGAATAATTCAGGGACCTCTGCGGGAATGCTGTGTCCGGCACCGGTCAACAAATGGTGGCGTCCCCGGCAAAGATCCGCCAACTGCCGGGCGTTTTCCGGCTCCGCCAGCAGGTCCTGGGTTCCGGATAGCACCATCGTCGGCCGATCGAAATCGGCGGGTAACTGTCCCGGTGGCGGATAGGCCAGAATCGCTTCGAGTTGGATGTCCAGTGCTCTGCGGTGATTGCGTCGTACCACCGCGTTGACGATGTTGTCCAGTATGCGGCGGTGATCGTCCAGAAATAATGTGCCGAATACCACCGGAAGGGCGGCCCAGGCCATGGCCTCTATGCCGGACAATTGAAGTATTTTCAGCCAGGACTTCACGATGGCCCGGGGACGACCCTCCACTGAAGCCCCAAGACCGCACAATACCAGGCAATTCACCATGGTCGGATAACGCGTTGCAAAGGCCATTGCCACCCTGGCGCCATGACTTACGCCGACCAGGTGCGCTCTGTCAACCGCTAAATGGACAAGCAGGTCTTTTAGGTCGGCAGCATGCAGCTCCGGCGTCAATGGGGCAGGGCCTATGTCGCTTTGCCCCTGCGCTCTGGCATCATAAAAGAGCAGGCCGTAGCGTTTTGAAAAAGCGGGTACACAGCCTCCCCAGTACAGGGTGCTCTGGGTGGTTCCGTTTAAAAAAGCAACCACCGGTTTTGCGGCTTCAAGGCCGTAGGAGGTATAGAATAAAACACATCCATCGGTTGTTGTAAAATAAGTCACGGTTGTTTTCTCGGTATATGGCCGCTTGGGCGCAAAATTGGTGCCGCGCGAAGGCAGACATAAAAAAAGAATATCGAACCAGGAATATCGAATGTCGAAGTAAGGAATTCTATCAATTTAAAAAATGCAGAGCGCAGCGATTCCTTCCCTCGACATTCTGCGGTTCGTTGTTTTATCCAGGTGTCGGCTGATTCACACCTTGCTCTATTTGATATAGACCCTGGGTACCCGGGCGGTGATTGTTGAGACGATCTCGTAGTTGATCGTGTTGAGCTGCGCGGCCAATTCATCGGCCGTGATAGCCTCATCGGCCTGTTGCCCGAACACCACCACCTCATCTTCTAATTGCACCCCGGAAACCTTGCCGACGTCCAGCATGGTCAAATCCATACATACCCGCCCGATGATGGGCACGCGCTGTCCGTGCACCAGCATGTGACCCTGCGAGGACAGCAGGCGGTTGAATCCGTCGGCATATCCCACCGGCACCGTGGCAATGGTGGTGGGTTTCGGGGTACGATGGGTAATGCCGTAGCTGACATAAAAACCGGCCGGCACTTTTTTCAGATGGATAATTCGGCTCTTGAGCGCCATGACCGGTTTGAGATCAACAGCGCTTTTGTTGATTTCGGCAGAAGGGTATAGACCATAGGTGGCAATGCCAGGTCGGACCAGGTCCAGGTGGGCGGCAGGCATGTCGATCAGCGCTGCGCTGTTGGCAGCATGAATTAACGGCGGCTGCAGCCCCGCGGCCGCCAGCCGGTGCATGAAGTCGACAAAACGCTCCAGCTGTCGGTTGGCATAGGACTTGTCGGCACTGTCGGCCGTGGCAAAGTGGGTGAAAATGCCTTCCACCTGCAGACCGGCAAGACGGGTGATGGACAGAATCTGTTCGAGGCAGCTTTCGCCCGAGCCTTCATCCGTGATATCAATCCCCGACGGTGGGAGCACAAAGCCAAGCCTTCCCATGCCGCTGTCCACCTTGATATGAATTTTTATCTTTTTCCCCACGTGCCGGGCCCGTTCAGATAACGCTTTTGCCGTCCGGTAATGGTAAACGGTCTGAGTAAGTTCGTATTCGATGAGGGTTTCGGCAAGCTTCGGGGGGCTGTAGCCGAGCATCAGTATCGGGGCGTTGATCCCGGAGTTTCGCAAGGCGACGGCTTCATTGATGCGGGCTACGCCCAGGTAACTGGCGCCGTTTTGCAATGCCAGGCGGGAAAGTTCGACGGCGCCATGCCCGTAGGCGTTGGCTTTTACCACCGCCATCAGGCGCGCCGCCGGACGCGTGATGTGTCTCAGCTCTTTAATATTATGCGCGTAAGCGTTGAGGTCGATTTGTGCCCAGGTGATCGGATGATCCAAAATTAGAACCTTAGCAATATCTTATTATACCCTGATTGGTCCGTCGGTGGCAAAACGATTTGTACAAATCGCTGCGCGGCGTCATTCATCATTTGAAAACAGTCACACCGGCCAATCCGAACCGTGTGATGTTTTTATCTCCTCAAACAGTTCCCCGGCATGGTACGAGCTTCGCACAAAAGGGCCGCTGGCCGCTTCGGCAAAGCCCATCTCAAGCGCTGTCCGGCGCCACTGGTCAAATTCTTCCGGCGGGACGAAACGTTTGACCGGCAGATGCTCTTTTGACGGCTGCAGGTACTGTCCGAGGGTCAGAATGCGGCAACCCGCGGTCAGCAAGTCCCGGAATGCGGCTTTGATTTCTGCGGGTTTTTCTCCCAGCCCGAGCATGATGCCGGACTTGGTGGCCAGATCGATGTCGTAGGTGCGCGCCCGCTGAAGCAGTTCAAGGGACCGGCGGTAATCTGCCTGGGGCCGGACTTCAGGGTAGAGTCGCGGAACAGTTTCGATGTTGTGATTCAACACATCGGGTCGGGCATCCAGTACAGTGTTCAACGCCCGGGCATCGCCCTGAAAATCCGGAATCAGCACTTCGACACGGACACCGGCTATCTGTTGGCGAAGGGCTTCGATGGTTTGGGCAAAATGAACGGCGCCGCCATCGGGCAGGTCGTCCCGGGTGACAGAGGTGATCACCACGTATTTCAGGCCCATTTTTCTGGCGGTGCCAGCCACCCGGGCAGGTTCCCGGCGGTCCGGCGGTTCAAGGGGGCCGTTCGGAATCGAACAGAACCGGCAGTCGCGGGTGCACCGGGAGCCCATGATCAGAAAGGTGGCCGTATGATGGGAAAAACATTCCCAGATATTCGGGCATTTGGCTTCCTG
>JAOZSC010000034.1:0-7062 GCA_029939875.1 Desulfobacterales bacterium | reverse complement strand
TCTATCGTAAACACAAACTGGTTGAATTTCAATGATTTTTTAGATGCCGGGTTTCAGCTGCTGCTGAAGCTCTTCAGGGGCAAGGGGCTTGAGGTCCAGTTCGACAATGCTGGCGAAGTAATGTTCGAGGGTGCGGCAAACATCAGCCAGCGGCAGTTGCCGGCCCAACTCCTGCTTCATGGATGTCATTGCGACACCTTCCAGGCCGCAGGGCTGGATCCAGCTAAAAGGGGTCAGGTCGACATTGACATTGAGCGCCAACCCGTGAAAGCTGATGCCTTTGCGCAGGGCAATGCCGATGCTGCCCATTTTGTTTCCGCCGACCCAAATGCCCCGGTTGACGGGGTTGCGTCCGGCTGCAACGCCATGGTCGGCGGCCGTGCGCAGCATGATTTCTTCCAGGGCCTGGACGAAATCCACCACGCCGATGCGCCTGGTTTCCAGGTCGATGATGGGATAAGCCACCAGCTGCCCCGGTCCGTGATAGGTGATGTTGCCGCCGCGCTCGACATGCACTACGGGAATACCGGAGGTTTTAAGAAATGCTTCGGAGACCAGCAGATGTTGCCGTCCGCCCCGCCGACCAAGGGTGAAAACGGGCGGATGCTCCACGAATAAAAGGATATCCGCGCTTATTGTCCCGTCGATCCGGGCAGTCACAAGATTTTGCTGCAGTTGCCAGACATCTTTGTAGTCACGTAGACCCAGGTTGGCAGCGTAGCAGAAATTATTGTCCGTTGTCCGTTGCGGGTGGTCCGTTGCAAAAAATCCTTCCGCTTCAACACTTGAGTCAGCATGGGCAGGTTTTTTTATTTTCGTTGTTATTGTCATTTTTTCGAGTCAAGAGTGCAACGGACTACTGACTACGGACAACTGACTTTTTGCTTTTAGCCCGTCAAAATCGGTTTTCTGGCGGCCGTGGTTTCATCCAACCGTTTTCGCCGGCAGCCGGTGGGAGCCGCATGTAAAAGCTCCGGGTTGTCCCTGGCCTCTGCGGCAATGGATTTCAGCGATTCGATAAACAGATCGATATCTTCCTTGGCTTCAGTCTCCGTGGGCTCAATCATGAGCGCTCCCGGGACGACCAACGGAAAGTAGATTGTCGGTGGGTGAAAACCATAGTCCATCAGGCGTTTGACGATGTCCAGGGTGGTCACCTTGTAAGGCTGCTGCAATTTATCGGAAAAAACGCATTCATGCATACAGGGGCGGTCATAGGCCAGGTGGAAAGTATCTTTCAGCCGTTCTTTGATGTAGTTGGCATTTAGCACTGCCAGCTGGCTGGCTTTTTTCAGGTTTTCTGCCCCCATGCTCAGGATGTAGCTGTAGGCCTTGACCAGCACCCCCACGTTGCCGTAAAAGGCATGCAGCCTGCCGATGCTGTACTCAAAGTCTTCCGACAACCGGTAGCGCCCGTTTTCTTTAATTACCCGTGGTACCGGAAGAAAAGGCTCGAGATGTTTGAGCACGCAAACCGGGCCGGCGCCCGGCCCGCCGCCGCCATGGGGGGTGGAAAAGGTTTTGTGCAGGTTCAGATGCAGCACGTCGATGCCGATCTGCCCCATGTGGACGATGCCCATGATCGCATTCATGTTGGCTCCGTCACCGTATACAAGTCCCCCCTTGGCATGGACAATGTCGGCAATTTTTCTGATGTTTTCTTCAAATAGCCCCAGGGTGTTGGGATTGGTCACCATGATGCCGGCGGTCTGCTCATCCATTACGGCGGCTACCGCCTCAGGGGTCAGAACCCCCTGGTCGCTGGACTTGATTGGTACCGGGCGGTATCCGCACAGTGCGGCGCTGGCCGGATTGGTTCCATGGGCCGTGTCCGGAACGATAATTTTTGACCGGGGTGCATTCCGGCTTTTGTGATAGGCATAAAAAATCAGCATGCCGGCCAGCTCCCCATGGGCGCCGGCTGCCGGCTGAAGGGTGGCCGCGTCCATGCCGGTGATTTCCACCAGAAACCGCTCCAGGTCATACATGAGCAGGAGGCTGCCCTGGCAAAGATCATCGTCGAGCATCGGGTGGGCGCGGGCAAGTCCCGGTTGAGCCGCCTGCCGTTCATTGGTTTTGGGATTGTATTTCATGGTGCAGGACCCCAGCGGGTACATGCCGGTGTCCACCCCGAAATTCCACTGGGACAGCCGCGTGTAATGGCGCACGACATCAACTTCACTGAGCTGCGGAAAATCCGGACCGTCGCCTGCCAGGGTTTCACTCAGTGGTTGCGGGGCAACATCGCGTCGGGGCAGCGAAAACCCGGACCGGCCCTGTTTGCCTTTTTCCCACAGCAACGGCTCGTTCAGGATCAAACCGGTGGTGCCTGGATATTCTGTCATGATGTTAGGGACCTCCATTTTATAATGGATAGAATCCATTCATTTTAAAACAAGTTAGAGGCAACATTGCGGGCAGAAGAACTACCGCACGGCCGATACCAACCGGTCAATGTCGTCTTTTGTCAACATTTCCGTCACGCACAGCAGGTAATGGCCGGATAGTTCGGGATAATATTTTTCAAGAGACAAGCCGGCAATGATATTGTCAGCCGCGAGGCGCGAATGGGTTTTTTCAAAGTTTTTGCCGAAATCAACCACAAATTCGTTGAAGGTCGACTGCTCAAAGGGCAGGGTAAAACCGGCGTCGCGCAGCTCAGCCTTGAGGTATTCGCAGCGGTCATAATTGAGCCGGGCCAGCTCCCGGATGCCCGTTTTGCCCAGGGTCGCCATGTACATGGCCGCTGCCAGAGCACATAGGCTGTTGTTGGTGCAAATGTTGGAGGTGGCTTTTTCCCGGCGGATGTGCTGTTCCCGGGTGGCCAGGGTCAGCACAAATCCCCTGCGGCCGTCCGTGTCCACAGTTTGCCCCACAATGCGCCCCGGCATGCTGCGCACGTATTTCATCCGGGTGGCAAACATGCCCAGAGCCGGTCCGCCGAAAGAAGGCGCAATCCCCATGCTTTGTCCTTCGCCGCAGGCGATGTCGGCTCCCTGGCTGCCGGGGTTTTTCAGCAGACCATAGGCCAGCGGCTCGCTGAAGGCTGCAATACAAAGCGCCTGTTTGTCATGGGCCCGCTGCGCAGCTGTCTCGATGTTTTCAATGCAACCGAAAAAATTGGGTGATTGCACCGCCACGGCGGCCAGGTCATCCATCGTGTCCAGCGGGTCCAGATCGGTGACGCCGCCCGGCAGATAGGGCAGTGGCACAATTTCATAATCGGTGGGGGCCAGGTATGTTTCCAGTACCCGGCGGTAGTGCGGATGGATCGCACGGGATACCGCCACCTGTTTTTTCCGCCGGGATATGCGCATGGCCATGAGTACGGCTTCGGCCAGTGCGGATGCCCCGTCATATTGCGAGGCATTGGCCACTTTCATTCCTAACAGCCGCGCGGTGAGCGTCTGGTATTCAAAAATGGCCTGCAGGGTGCCCTGGCTCATTTCGGGCTGGTAAGGGGTGTACGCGGTGGCAAACTCCGAGCGCCCCAGCAGGTAGGACACGACCGCCGGGATATGGTGCGCATAGCTGCCGGCACCCATAAAGATCCGGTAGTCAGGACTGACAGCCATATCGGCACCCAGCGTGTCGATGTGATCATTTAATTCCCATTCGCTCAGGGATTCAGGCAGGCGCAGCGGGTGTTTGCGGCGGCAGTCCACCGGTATGCTTTCAAACAGATCGTCCACAGAGTCGGCTCCCACCGCCTTGAGCATGGCGTCAACATCTTCAGGGGTATGCGGTAAATATCGCATGGATGTCATCCTTTCAATGATGTCAGATAGGCCTCTTTGTCCATCAGGGCATCCAGTTCGGATGTATCCTGGGGCTTGACTTCGATCATCCATCCCTCGGAAAAAGGGTTGTTGTTAACCTGTTCGGGGGCGTCTTCCAGGGCGCTGTTGACGGCCACAATTTCTCCGCCCACAGGCATATACAGTTCGGAGACGGCTTTGACCGATTCCACCGTACCGAACTCGGTCCCCTTGTCGAAGCTTTCCCCGGTTTCGGGCAGCTCCACAAAGACAATATCACCCAGTTGGTCCTGGGCATAGTCGCTGATTCCCACCTTGACGGTGTCTCCCTCAGCCCGGGCCCATTCGTGACTTTCTGCATAGCGAAAATCATCCGGAAAACTCAGCTCACTGACATCCTTCATTGGTTGACCTCCCTTTGTAAAATTTGAAATGCTCGCTTCACGTGGAACTTAGTTTGATTTATAGCAGGTAAGGTACCTTTAAGTTATAGCTTTTGTAAACCACAAAGGTTTCCACGGAATGGACGTCCTGAAGCCGGGAGACCTCTTCGGTGTAAAACTCCAGCAGGCCGAAACCGGTTTTTAAAAAAACCACCAGGATCAGGTCAAAACGCCCGGTCACCACGCTGACGGAGATCACACCTCTCAACTTGCTGAATTCCTCCCCTTTTTTGACCAGGTTCATGGTTTTCAGCTTGACGCCTACAATGACCACCCGGTGCCCCTCAATGGCTTCGGGATCCACTAAGCCGGAAATTTCTAAAATACCGGCCGCGGTCAATTTGTGAACCCGGCTGCGAATGGTGTTTTCGGATACTGACAGGGCCTTGGCGATTTGCTTGTACGATTTGCGACCGCTACGAAGGTGCTTGATAATGGCAAGATTGATTTCGTCGATTTTCATTTGTTTTATTTTTTCAGCCGAAATGTCGGGATTGCTGATGGCAGGTGTAAAATTAAAAAACATTGGTGATTCTGTCAATAATTAATTTGATTTCTGGTGATTTCTTCAAAATAAATTCAAAAAAACATCTTATTGGTGCAATTCGGGACGGTTGGAATCTTTGAAAATCGGGGTGCGGCCGGTCGCAATTTTACCATTGCCCATTTAACCAGTTGAAATTAGTTGGTACTTGTGGTATTCACCCATGGATTTTTTATTGTATTTGCGGGAAAGCCCCCGCGTCAGCTAAACCAAAGTAAAACACCAACAACAAAAGGAGGTCGGTTATGACAAAAAAGGTATTTATTCTGGCAATGGTATCCATCTTTGCAGTGGGGCTGGTATTTTTTGCCTGTGGTCCCAAAGGGCCGGAAACCATCAAAATTGGCATTAATGCGCCGCTCACCGGCGATATCCCCAAGGTGGGGGAGGGCACCAAGTTTGCCGCGCAGATGTGGCTGGCAGATGTCAATGCCGCCGGTGGCATTCAGGTTGGTGACAAAAAATACAAGGTGGAGCTGGTGATCGAGGACAATGAGTCCAAAGCCGAGTCGGCCGTTAAGGCCAACACCAAGCTGATCACCGAGGATGAGGTCCTGGCGATTGTCGGCCCGCAGTCCTCCAAACAGGCGGTGCCGGCCGGCGGTAAGGCCAACGAGTTGCAAACGCCGATGATCAGCCCCTGGTCCACCAACCCCAACACCACCAAGGATCGACCCTATATCTTTCGCGGTTGCTTTCTGGATCCCTTCCAGGGGCCGGTTGTTGCCAAGTTTGTCAAGGGGGAATTTGGTTTCACCAAGGCCGCCGTTCTTTACGACGTGGCCAGCGATTATCCCAAGGGACTGGCCGAATTTTTCAAGGCTGCCTGGGAAGATCTCAACGGACCTGGCTCCGTGGTGGCTTTTGAAAGTTTTACCACCAAGGACGCTGATTTCAGTTCCCAGCTGACGAAGATCAATAATTCCGGCGCCGAATTTTTGTTTACGCCGCAGTATTACAACGAAGTGGCTCTGATCGTGCAGCAGGCCCACCAACTGGGCTGGGACAAGCCCATCGTGGGAAGCGACTCCTGGGGTTCGTCGGAAACTGTCAAGCTGTGCGGCAAGGACTGCTACGGACTTTTTTTTAGCACCCACTACGCGGCGGCCGGGGCCAAGGGCGCCACCAAGGACTTTATCGATCGTTATAAAAAAGAGCATGGCTATGTTCCCGATGACGTGGCCGCTCTGACCTGGGATTCCATCCGCATCGTTCAAACGGCCGTTGAAAATTGCGGCAAGATCACCGGGGATATTAAAAAAGACCGCCAGTGTGTCAAGGACGCCTTGGCCGCCATCAAGGACTTTGACGGTATCACCGGCGCTATGACCTTCAACGTTGACGGGGATCCCGCCAAGTGTGCCGTCATCGTTCGCATCAGTGATGCGGGCGAGTTTGAATTTTTCGAGTCGGTCTGTCCGTAAGACTTCCTGGAAAAAAACCGGGACTTTTGCCGGGCACAACAGCCCTGCAGAATCGTCTTGGAGCCTGGCGACACTGAGATGAGCCTGAAAAGACGGGGCGGGGCCCCATGCCCCGCGCCCGCCTTTTTAAGTGGCAAGGAGAAGTTTCATGGTATTTTTGCAAAACCTGGTCAACGCGCTGCAGTGGGGCAGTTTTTATGCGTTAATCGCACTGGGATACTCAATGGTGTACAGTATCCTGATGCTGTTTAACTTTGCGCATGGCGATATCTTCATGGTGGGTGCCTATATCGGTTTCGGGGTTTCAACGGCCCTGATGACCCTGGCCGCCATGGGAACGTTTGCCCTGCCTGGCTGGTTGATCCTGGTGCTGACCCTTATCATCTCCATGTTTTTGACCTCCTTTGTGGGCATGATCGTTGAACGGGTGGGATACCGCCCGTTGCGAGACGCTCCCCGGGCGTCGGCGGCCATCACGGGGCTGATGATCGGCATCATCCTGGAAACCGGCAATCTGGCGCTGCTGGGAGCCGAACGGGTTAAATTCCCCTCCCTGATCCAGACGACCGTCTATGACCTGGGCGGGGTATTCGTGACCAACAAGAAGATCATAATCGTGCTGGTTTCCATCACCCTTGCGACTGCCCTGCACCAGTTTATCCGCCGAACCCGCTGGGGAATGGCCATGCGGGCGATGGCCTTTGACTTTGCGGTCGTGCCCCTGATGGGGGTGCCGCTCAACAGAATGGCCGCCCTCACCTTTGCCATCGGCTCCGCGCTGGCGGCCGCAGCTGGTATTCTGTTCGGGTTGGCCTACCCGGTACTGGATCCTTACATGGGGATTCTCATCGGCTGGAAGGCATTTGTGGCCGCCATTCTGGGGGGCCGGGGAT
>JAOZSC010000390.1 GCA_029939875.1 Desulfobacterales bacterium | reverse complement strand
CGCCAGGAGGTCAGGATATGCAGCCAGAAGGATCCATTACCCCTTCCACATTGAGCGTTAAAGATCTTTTGTGGCAGATCAGCTGGAACAAGGACAGATGTACCCTGTGTGGCAAGTGCACGGCTGTGTGCCCGGTCAATGCCATTGAACTGGGGGTGTTTCGCAAGCGCATCCTACAGCCGCCGGTCGGCTTGCTGGAGCCGGCCCCCGCTGTTTACAAGGCTTATTACGGCATTCGCCAGAGAACCGATCCGGCTTACAGCTGTGTGGGATGCGCCATGTGCAATATGGTGTGTCCCAATGATGCCATCATGCCCTGCCACAGTGATGAAACCGACAAACAGCGATTTCAGATTGATCGCGGCGGTCAACCCCGCAGACGTGGCGGGCGTCGCAATGCCCCCGGCAGCATCCTGGACCGGATGAAATTTATCCGCATCTCGATGCTGACCGACCCCGCACTGGATGCAGGGCGCCACGAGTTTGAAATGCGCACCCTTTTGGGTCGCGTGTTGCCGCCGGAAGAAAATCTCGAATTTTTAAAAACCAACGGCTGGATTCCGCCGGTACGCGAAATTTATCCCCTGATTATCGGCGGAATGTCCTTCGGCGCCCTGTCGCCCAACATGTGGGAAGGCCTCCAGATGGGGGTGGCCTATCTCAACGAGGTCATCGGCATGCCGGTGCGCATCAGCACCGGTGAAGGCGGCTGCCCGCCGCGACTGCTGCGCTCTCGATTCTTAAAATACGTTATCCTGCAGATTGCCAGCGGCTACTTCGGCTGGGATGAGATCATCCACGCCCTTCCGCAGATGAAGGAAGACCCCTGTGCCATTGAGATCAAGTACGGACAGGGAGCCAAACCCGGCGACGGCGGGCTGCTCATGTGGTACAAAGTCAACCGCCTGATTGCGGCCATCCGGGGAGTCCCCGCCGGCGTCAGCCTTCCCAGCCCACCCACCCACCAGACCAAGTATTCCATTGAAGAGGCGGTGGCCAAAATGACCCAGTCCATGTACATGGCCTGGGGATTCCGGGTGCCGGTGTATCCGAAAATTTCCGGAACTTCGACGGCCCTGGCCGTTTTAAACAACCTCACGCGCAACCCCTATGCTGCGGGGCTGGCCATCGACGGTGAAGACGGCGGCACGGGGGCGGCCTACAACGTTTCCATGAATCACATGGGCCACCCGATTGCCACCAACATCCGCGACTGTTACCTGAATCTGGTGAAACTGGGCATGCAAAACCAGCTGCCACTTTTCGCCGGCGGAGGGGTGGGCAAGAACGGCAACCTGGCGGCCAATGCCGCCGCGCTTATCATGCTGGGCGCCAGCGGAGTCCAGACCGGCAAATACATCATGCAAGCCGCCGCCGGCTGCCTGGGTTCCGAAGCGGACCGCTGCAACATCTGCAACATCGGCCGGTGCCCGAAGGGCATTACGTCCCAGGACCCCCGACTGTACCGACGCCTGAATGTGGAAGACGTGGCCCAGCGGGTGGTAGACGTATTTTTAAGTTTCGACACCGAGCTGAAAAAAATTGTGGCCCCACTGGGACGTTCCACCTCACTGCCCATCGGCATGTCGGACGCGCTGGGCATCGACGATTACAATACCGCCCGGCGGCTGGACATTCAATACGTGGTGTAAAAGGCAACCACCTGTCACCGAAAAATATAAACGGGGCACCACCTGAAGAAGCAAAGCGGGAAAACGGGACCCGCGGACGACTGTTTTTGGAGATCAATATGTCTGACCAGAAAACCAGCATTACCGCTTCCGTGCATGTCATCCCCGGAAGGGTGGACGGACAACGGGTCGGGTCACGGATCCTGGAGGAACAGAGCCAGGAAGCGGTGACCCGCGGGCATCGCAATCTGCAGATCCAGGCCTACGGCCAGCATGGACTCGGCGGCCGCCTGTGGCGGGCCGGCAACGAAGAGGTTTTTGTTCAGATTGTCGGCCAGGCCGGGCAACGCGTGGGTTCCATGGGATTTCCCAATACGGTGATCGAAGTTCTTGGCCCGGCCTCCGACGATGTCGGCTGGCTCAATGCCGGTGCCCGGATAACGGTTCTTGGCAACGCCGGCAACGGTACGGCCAATGCCATGGCCCAGGGAAAAGTTTACGTGGCCGGTAACATCGGGGCGCGCGGAATGACCATGACCAAGCACAATCCGCGCTTTGACCCCCCCGAACTGTGGGTGCTGGGTTCGGCCGGGGACTATTTCGGCGAATTCATGGCCGGCGGCATTGCCGTCATCTGCGGTCATGAGGCCCAAAATCCCGACAATGTTCTCGGCTACCGACCCTTTGTGGGAATGGTGGGCGGCAAAGTGTTTTTCCGCGGCCCGCACCAGGGATACAGCCAGTTCGATGCCCGGCTGGTCACCATCAGTGATGAGCAGTGGGACTGGCTGTACGGGCAGCTCGAGGTTTTTCTCAACCATATCGGCCGCAACGAACTGCTGGAAACCCTTTCGCAAAGGTCGCAGTGGCAACTGCTGGTGGCCCGCACACCCCACGAAAAAACAGCACGCCCGACCATCGCCATGGACGCCTTTTACCGCCGGGTCTGGGAAAAAGAACTCGGTCCAGGCGGCCTGATCGGCGATCTTACCGCGCTGGACCGCAGCCCCATTGCGGTGATCACCACCGGTGAGTTGCGACGCTTCGTCCCCGTCTGGGAAAATCACAAATACGCCGCGCCCTGCGAGGCCACGTGTCCGACGGGCATCCCTGTCCAGGAACGCTGGCGCCTGGTCCGCGAAGGCCGGATCGACGAAGCAGTGGACCTGGCGCTGGCCTACACGCCCTTTCCCGCCACCATATGCGGGTACCTGTGTCCCAACCTGTGCATGCAGGCTTGTAGTCGCCAGTCCGACGCCATGGCGCCGGTGGACGTCACCCAGCTGGGCCGGGCCAGTATCAACGCCCACTTACCCGAATTTCCGCCGGAAAGTGACAAGAAAATCGCCGTGATCGGCGGCGGCCCTGCCGGACTGTCGGTTGCCTGGCAGCTGCGTCTGGAAGGCCACCGAGTGACCATTTTTGATAGCGCGGAAAAACTGGGCGGAAAAATTACCGGCGTGATCCCGGAAAACCGCCTTCCGCGAGAGGTAATCTCCGAAGAGCTTGCACGGGTCAAAACGGCGCTGCCCCATGTTCATCTTCAGCAGCCGTTAAAGCATCAGGAGATTGAACAGTTGACGCAGGATTTTGATTTTGTGGTGCTGGCCCCCGGCGCCCAAAAGCCCAGGACCCTGCCGGTACCGGGCAATGAGAAAGCCATCAGCGCCCTTGATTTTTTAAAAGCCGCCAAACAAGGCAGTGCCAAACCGGGCAAACAGGTGGTCATCATCGGTGCCGGAAA
>JAOZSC010000389.1 GCA_029939875.1 Desulfobacterales bacterium | reverse complement strand
CCCTTCGATGCTGTTCGACACCATCATGCAGGCTTTCGGCCGGGAAGGGGCGCAAAAAATGCGGCCGGCCGGCAGACGGCAGAAAACCACCGAAGAGCTGCAGAAAATTCGCGGAGCCCACGTGCTGCTGGTGGAAGACAACGAGATCAACCAGCAGGTGGCCCGGGAGATTTTAGCCGGCGCCGGGTTTAAGGTTTCCGTCGCCGGCAACGGCCGGGAGGCCGTCAACGCCGTCAGGGAAAATGATTATGACGCCGTGCTCATGGATGTCCAGATGCCGGTAATGGACGGCTACGAAGCCACCAAGGAAATTCGAAAGTGGGAGAACGGAATTCGGAAGGCGGAAGGCGGAAAAGGGAAGTCGGAATTCGGAAGTGGGAATGGGGAAGTCGGAATACCGATCATCGCCATGACGGCCCATGCCATGACCGGAGATCATGAAAAAAGTCTGGCGGCCGGCATGGACGATCATGTCACCAAGCCCATTGATCCGGATCACCTGTTTGCCACCCTGGGAAAATGGATTCAACCGCGGGAAGTGACGCGGCCGGCTGTGGAACCAGAAACCGAAGTTTCAGGGCGATCAACTGCGGAAATTGCGCAAGCGCCCATTGACAGAGCCGCCGCCAGGGAGACGGGCTTTCAACTTCCGGGTGTGCTGCCCGGATTTGACCTGTCCGAGGGACTTCAGCGGCTGCAGGGCAACCGAAAATTGTATCGGAAACTGCTGATCAACTTTGCGGACGGTTATGCCGACAGCGGCGTCCAAATCCGGCAGGCACTGGATGCGGCAGACTTTGGCCAGGCCCACAGCCTTGTGCACAGCCTCAAGGGTGTGGCGGGCAACCTGGCTGCGGACCGACTGCAAACGGCGACAGTGGCGCTGGAAAAGCTCGTCAAGCATGCGGACAAAAACGAACCGCCCCCACCGGAGGCGCTCAAGTCCGGGTTGGACGCTCTGGAAAGAACGCTGAACCAGGCCGTGGAAGCGGCTCGAACCCTGAAACCGCCGCAGGCAGAAGTTGTCCAGGCTAAAGCCGGTCCAGCTCCGACGTTGCCTCCGGAAGTGGCGCAAAGAGCGGCCCGGCGGTTGCGTGAAGCAGCCGGGATGGGCGATGTGACGGAGATCATTGCCATTGCCGGGGATGCGTATTCCGATTCGGGTGAATTTGCATTCTATGCGGAAAAGATTCGGCAACTGGCCGAGGATTTTGATTTCGACGGGATTGTCCGGCTGGCCGATAAATTTGAAAAACAGGCCAGCACCTAATGCTGCGTGCGGACAAAGCGCAATGTTGTCTAAACAACATGGCAAAGGATGGATAAAATGAACAATGGCACGGGTTCTGCGGAAACCGGTTCTGGGCAGAGCACCCGGATTCTGCTGGTGGATGATAACACCACCAACTTACAGCTGCTCAATGAGACCCTGGATGGGCTGGGATACAAGCTGCTGATTGCCAAAAGCGGCCGGGCGGCGCTGGCCATCGCCCAAAAGGCCGCACTGTCTCTTATTTTGCTGGACATCATGATGCCGGAAATGGACGGCTACGAAGTGTGCCGGCGGCTGAAGGCCGATGCTGCCACCCGCCAGATTCCCGTAATTTTTATCACTGCCCTGGCTGCTGACGACGATAAAGCCCGGGGGCTGGGCATGGGGGCGGTGGATTATATTACCAAGCCCTTTAACCCCGAGCTGGTCAGAGCCCGGGTGAAGATTCACCTGGAGTTAAAACAGCACCAGGATCACCTGAAAGAACTGGTTGAAGAACGCACCCGGCGGCTGGCATTGACCCAGGCCGTAACCATCGAAAGCCTGGCAACCCTGGCCGAATACCGGGACCCGGAAACCGGTGGACATATAAAACGTACCCAGAACTATGTCAAAGCCCTGGCAGTGGAACTCAAGGACCATCCGCGCTTTCGCCATGAATTAGATGACGAAACCATCGAGATGCTGTATCTGTCGGCACCCCTGCACGATATCGGCAAGGTGGGGGTGCCGGATCATATCCTTCTCAAAGCGGGGAAATTGACCGTTGAAGAATTCGAAGAAATGAAAAAGCATACCCAGTACGGCCGCGACGCATTGTACATTACCGAACAAAAACTGGGAGGTGATTCGTTTCTACGGTTAGCCCGGCAGATAGCCCATTCTCACCAGGAAAAATGGGATGGTTCGGGATACCCCTCCGGGTTGAAAGGCGATGAGATTCCCATCGCCGGCCGGCTGATGGCCCTGGCGGATGTCTATGATGCGCTGATCAGCAAACGGGTTTACAAACCCCCGTTTCCTCATGAAAAGGCCGTGCAGATTATTGTGGAGGGCCGGGGCACCCATTTTGACCCTGATCTGGTGGACGCCTTTGTTAAACTGGAAAGCACCTTCCGCAATATTGCGCTGACATTTGCCGATTACGAGGAGGAACGGCAGATGCTCGGCGGGTCTGAACAGCTCGCTGCCCGGCAGGGCCGGGTCATCGAAACCATACTGCTGGCCGAAGACAATGAGATCAACCTGGAAATCATGCTCAGCCAGTTGGCATCCGTTGGTTATAAAGTGGACGCTGTCGTCAACGGAAAAGAAGCCCTGGCCCGCTATCGTGAAAAAAAATATGATGTGATTCTCACCGACATTGAAATGCCGGAAATGGACGGTCACGAGCTGACAGCCGAGATACGCCGTCTGGAAGAAAATACGGATCAGGATACGGTGATTCTTGCCATTACCGCCAGTGAATTTGATTTAAACGGGGAGCGCGCTCGATCCCTGGGCTTTAACGGCTACATGCTCAAGCCTCTCGATACGGAAGTGCTGAAAAAAAAATTGGCGGGCATTGTCAGTGAAAAATAACCCGCGCCGGACTTTTTACATCTTGGATCGCTTCGGGACTTGACATCGCGCCCTTAATTGTGCAAGGTGCCACTCGTCTGTTGGGTGAAACCCATTTGTCGCTTATACCGCGATACCATCTCTTGAATGCGCGACAATTAGAAACCTGGAACGTTGAACCGCTCAACCTCAGTAGAAAAAGACCTGTGGGTCCGACCGGAAAGGAGTATTGTGATGCTTCCCAAAACTGTAAACCGATTCCCTGGGAAATGGTGCCCCTTTGCGGCGCTGCTGATTATCAGCCTGGCATTGTGCCTGTCGTTGCCGGCGACTTCCCGGGCCGCCATCCCGATAAAAATGATTAAATCCGGCAGTAGTCAACAACTGAAGATACCGGAAGGGCTTTCATCCGACGAGGTCGATGCCTTCCTGGCCGGTTTAAGTGACGAACAGGCGCGACAGGTTCTGGCCCTCAAACTAAAACAGGAAGCGGCTGTCAAATCCGGTCAGTCAGCCGGAGGGGACACAGCTGCCGATCAAACCCCA
>JAOZSC010000388.1 GCA_029939875.1 Desulfobacterales bacterium | reverse complement strand
CCTTCATTGAGCGGCGGCATGAATTCCGAACCGATTCCTTTCCAGGGAATATAGGAAAAGGCCAAAACGGCAACCGCCAGCAGGATCACCACAACCTTGGCCTTGAGCACCAGCTTGATAATGGGATGGTAGACCCAGATGAGAAAACGATTGACCGGATTTTTATGTTCAGGGCGGATCTTGCCGCGAATCAGATAACCCATGAGAATCGGCACAATGGTAACCGACAGGAGAGCAGCACCCATCATGGCGTAAGTCTTGGTAAAGGCCAGGGGTTTGAAAAGCCGGCCTTCCTGGGCTTCCAGGGTAAAAACCGGCAAAAAGCTGATGGCGATGATCAGAAGCGAAAAAAACAGGGCCGGCCCGACCTCTTTGGCGGCATCCAGGATCAACTCCCAGTGAGGTTTTTTTCCGCCATCTATTTCAATATGCTTGTGTGCGTTTTCGATCATCACGATGGCGCCATCCACCATGGCACCGATAGCAATGGCAATGCCGCTCAAACTCATAATGTTGGCGTTGATGCCCTGGTGCTGCATGATCATCAGGCTGATGAAAATTCCCACCGGCAGGGTGAAAATCGCCACAAAGGCGCTGCGCAAGTGAAATAAAAAGATAATGCACACCAGGGTGACAATGATGCTTTCTTCGATCAGCGTTTTTTTCAGGTTGTCCACGGCCCGCAGGATCAGTCCCGAACGGTCGTAAACCGGCACGATGCGCACCCCCTCGGGCAGGCCCGCCTCCAGTTGCTTCAGCTTTTTCTTGACGTTTTCAATGACCGCCAGGGCATTTTCCCCGTAGCGCATAATGACAACGCCCCCCACTGCCTCGCCGGTGCCGTTAAAATCAGCAATGCCGCGCCGCAGTTCGGGGCCGATCTTGACGGTGGCGACATTTTTCAACAGAATCGGGGTGCCCCGTTGATCCACCCCCAGGGCAATGTCATAAAGATCCTGAACACTTTTGATGTACCCCAGACCGCGCACCATGAATTCGGTTTCGCCCATCTCCACCAGTTTGCCGCCGACATCATTGTTGCTGCGCTGAATGGCCCTGCGGACCTTTTGCAATGGAATGTTAAACGCCACCAGCTTGTTGGGATCCACGATCACCTGGTACTGTTTGACAAACCCGCCGATGGAGGCCACCTCGGCCACGCCGTTGACACTGGTCAGCTCATAACGCAGATACCAGTCCTGGATGGAGCGCAACTGCGACAGGTCGTGGTTGTCGCTTTCAAGGATGTACTCGTACACCCAGCCCACACCGGTGGCATCCGGTCCCAGGGCTGGATTCACACCGTCAGGCAGTCGGCCGGAGACAAAATTGAGATACTCCAGCACCCGGCTGCGGGCCCAGTACATGTCGGTGCCATCTTCAAAAATGATATAAACAAAGGAAAACCCGAAAAAAGAATAGCCCCGCACAACCTTGGCAAAAGGGACGGCCAGCATGGCCGTGGTCAGCGGATAGGTCACCTGGTCTTCCACCACCTGGGGCGCCTGGCCCGGGTATTCGGTGAAAATAATGACCTGCACATCGGACAGATCCGGAATGGCATCCAGGGGGATTTTCAACATGGCATAAATTCCGCCTAAAATGATGAAAACCGTCGCCAGGATTACCAGAAATTTATTCTTGATGGAAAGCTCGATGATTTTTGCAATCATTTTTATCCCCTGGATCGTGGTGTTTGTATTGGTTCAGCCACAAAGACACCAAGCCACAAAGGTTATAATATAAATCTATTGATGCCATTTTTAATAAGAGGCACATTAAAATTGATTAGAAAACCAAGACGCTTACCAGTTAGCCTTAAATGACTAAGTATTTGTGCTTTCCACACTGGATGCATCTCGTCAACAGCTTTAAGTTCACAAATAATGAGCTCTTCTACGAAAACATCTAAACGCAAGCCCTCATCAAATATTTTCCCGTCATAGGTAATCGGCAGATCAACTTGTCTTTGGTATTTTAATTTGCGCTTGGATAGCTCATGGCAAAAACAAACTTCATAAACCCTTTCAAGCAAACCCGGCCCTAATGCCTTATGTACAGTAAATGCCGAATCTACAATTTTTTCCGCAATGGCTTCTTCTTTTTTTGATAAAAGTTTATACTTCATATTCCGACTTTGTGTCTTAGTGGCTAATCTTTTTTGAGTATTTTTCGGATGCCTGCAGCTAAAATTTTCAGGCCTGGGCGACGTTGTTGCGCGCTAGTGCCCCCCCGGCTCGCGCTTGCGCAGTTCCAGCATCTTCTGGATGGCTTCGCGCAGGCGGCTTTCGGAATCGAGCATAAACTGGGCGGACAGCACAATCTCATCACCCTCTTTAAGGCCGTCGAGCACCTGGTAAGAAGCGTCCCCTACCTCGAGACCAATTTTAACATCCCGGGGCTGAAACTTGCCCTTGCCAAGGGCGACAAAAACAACCTTGCGCACCCCGCTGTCAATGACCGCCTCCTGAGGAATGACCAGACCGTTTTTGGCAATCACGGATTTCAGATAGATGTTGGCATACATTCCGGGCTTGAGCTTATAGCCGGGATTGGCAAATGCCAGGCGCAGTTTGGCAGTCCTTGTTTTGGCATCCAGGTAGGGATAGATAAAGAGCACCTTGCCCTTAAAACGCTTGCCGGGGATGTAAGACAAATCCATTTCGGCCGCCATCCCCTTTTTAACCCAGGGCAGCTCATACTCATAAACATCCACAGCCACCCACACGCTTGAAAGATCGACGATTTCGTACTGGTGTTCGCCTTCTTTGACATAATGACCGATAAAGGCTTCCTTCTTGGTGACGATTCCGGTGGCCGGGGAGTAAATCGTAAGGATTTTTTGAACCCTCCCGGATTTGTCGATTCGCGCGATCTGCCGCTCGGTTAAGTCCCAGTACCGCAGCCGGGTGCGCGAGGCCTCCAGCAGGCGTCGGGCGCCGTCACGAATCCCGGTATAGGAACTGTTGCCCAGTTTGCGGTATTGATTCAGCGCCAGCAAATACTCCTCCTGGGCGCTCACCAGATCGGGGCTGTAAATGTCAAAAAGAGGCTGCCCCTTTTTGACGTCTTCGCCGATAAAGTTAATGTAAAGCTTTTCAATCCAGCCGCTGAACTTGGTGTTGACCGTAAATATCTTCGTCTCGTCGTAGGTGATGTTGCCGATGGTGCGGATATCCTTGACCAGGGCTTTGCGCTGGACCCGTCCCAGGCGAACCCCCATGTTCTGCATGGTCACCGGATCGATCCGAATGGTGGACGTCGGCTCTTTCTCTTCTCCCTTTTCTTCGTAAACCGGAACCAGGTCCATCCCCATGGGAGATTTGCCCGGTTTGGGGCTGATATAGGTAGGATCCATGGGAGAAGTCCAGTACTTGATTT
>JAOZSC010000387.1 GCA_029939875.1 Desulfobacterales bacterium | reverse complement strand
TTTTTTGCGGATCCGAGTCTGACAAAAATGGCGTGATGTGTCAACAGCCAAGTTGATACAGGATGTTGTGTGGTTTTTTCCCCGGTCTTTATCGGCAAGGTGGCCTTGGTCCACAAATCTGAAACACATGGATCGCATATAGATTTTTTCGACATAAAAAACCCTGGCCGAGTGGTCACTCGACCAGGGTATCGTTGCCGGTGCTAACCGGGTTACTTCGTGTATTCGCTGCTTCTAAAGGCCGGGACATCGGTTTCCATGGCTTGCTGATCCCCTATTTGCAGGGCCTTGTCCATGATATCGATGGCCTCATCGATTTGCTCTTCGGTAATGATCAGTGGCGGGGCGATGACCAGGGTGTCATACCAGGCGGCCATGTACAGCCCGTTTTTCATGGCCTCGGCCGCAATTTTAACCGTCATGAGTGCTTTGCCGCTCAGTTTGTCGGCTTTGGTGTCAAAAGGCTCCCGGGTTTCGCGGTTTTTAACGATTTCAAGTCCCCAGAAATGACCGATACCCCGGACATCACCAACGCAGATGTGCCGATCGGCCAGTTCATAAAGCTTTTGCTGCAGATGCCGGGCGGCACGCTGGGGCAGTCCGGTGCCAAACAGTTTTTTGTATTCGGCCACTGCGGCCGGGATGGCCGAAGCCGCTAGGGGGTGATAGGCGTAAGTATGTCCGTGGCAAAAGAGATCTTTGTCAAAAAACTGCGCTACTTTTTCCGAAGATACGGTTAGCCCCACGGGCGTGTAAGCCGCGCTGGCACCCTTGGCCGTGGTTAGGATGTCCGGGATGACGTTCCAGTGCTCAATGGCAAAGGCCTTGCCGGTTCGAAACCAGCCGGACATGACTTCGTCTGCGATCAGCAGTACATCGTTGTCGTCACAGATTTTGCGAACAATCGGATAATATTCCGGCGGCGGGACGATGCGGCCGTTGGTGCCCACCACCGGCTCTACGATCATGGCCGCCACGTTGCCTTCTTCTTTGATCATGTAATCCAGGTACCGGGCGCACTGAACCTTGCACTGGGGATAGGTCAGGTCAAAGGGACAACGGTAGCAGTAGTGGTCCGGTGCAAAGCGCACACCGCCGATGGTGCACCGGGCCCGCTCGGAATACCAGCGGCGCGGGTCTCCCGTAAAGGCCGCTCCGGCCGGTGTGGCTCCGTGGTAGGAGTGATAGCGGGAAATCACTTTATAGGCCGGCGCTTTGGACTGGCGTACCATTTTCAGGGCGGCTTCATTGGCCTCAGTGCCGCTGGTGGAAAAGAAAAATTTTTCCAGTCCTGCGGGCATTACGGTTTGCAGGGCTTCCACGGCCGTCATGGCGGCTTCGGTGACAAAACCGGGGGCCATATAGGGTAATTTTTCAGCTTGCCTGACAATGGCCTCAATGACCGCGGCATTCTTATGGCCGAGATTGGAGCACATCAGTTGGGAGGAGAAGTCGATATAGGATTTGCCGCTCTCATCGTAAAAATAAATTCCCTGTGCATCGGTGATCAGCAGCGGAGTTGACCATGCCTGCTGGCGGTTCCAGGTGCCGTAGGTATGATCTGTCAGCGCTTTCACTTTGTCGTTTGCAGCACTCATTGTTTTACTCCTCTTAAATTGGTTAATTTGCTGAGCCGGTCTGTTGCTTAAAGGCTGTCCAGCCGCTCAAGGTGCGCTTTGCGCTTTTTGGCGATCATCTTCAGCGCTCGCGCAACCTCGGGCTGGGCCTGGATTTTTTCCGCCGCCGCCAGGTAATAGCGCTGGGCGCGCTGCTCCAGCCGGCGTGCGGTTTCCAGCGCCTCGGTGGAATTCATGGCGGGTGCCTCCTCACATTGCTCGCAAAAAGGGGCTCGGGTAAAATCCCTGATGGGTTCCAGGATCATTTCGGTGACATTTTCCCGGCGCGTCCGCTGCACGGTTTTAAGATTTTTTGCTGCGTTGGCGGCAAACTGCGCGAGCATTTCTTTGTGTTGTGCACAGGATGGGTTGCCCGCCGCCGCCTGGTAAAACGCCTGGTCCTGGGTTTCCAGCTCCTCGGCGAAGTTGAGTATGCTGCCAAAATTTTCCAGAGGCATGATTTCCTCCCTTAGCGCTAAAGCCAGCGCTGTATAACAACTTTAGTATCCGTAAAGAAATTAAAAATTTCCTGGCCATGGCCTTTGGTGTCGCCGAACATGGAATTGCCCGCCCCTCCAAAGGGGAAAAAGCTCATGGGCGCGGCAATGCCGATGTTAATGCCCACCATGCTCGGTTTGACGCGATACTTGAACTCGCGCGCGGTGGCGCCGCTGTCCGTGTAAATACAGGCTGCATTGGCATAGCCGCGGGTGTTGATCAGTTCGATGACTTCATCCAGATCTTTGGCGCGCACGATGCTGATCACAGGGCCGAAAATTTCTTCACGGGCGATGGTCATATCGGCCTTCACATGGTCGAAAATAGTGGGCCCGACAAAAAAGCCATTGGGGCATTCGGGTACTTTAAAATCGCGACCGTCCAAAATCAGCTCCGCCCCCTCGGCGATTCCTTTTTCGATGTAATCCAGAGCTCTTTGCTTGTGCGCCGGTCCGGCCAGTGGCCCCATGGCAGTCTGTTCGTTCAGGCCGTCGCCGACCTTCATGGCCTTGGCCGAAGCCACGAATTTTTCTATTAGTTCATCGGCCACGTCCCCCACGGGCACCAGCACGGACCCGGACAGGCAGCGCTGGCCGGCACAGCCGAAAAAGGAAGTGGTCAAAGAGGGCATGGCGGCTTCAATTTTGGCATCCGAGGTGACCGCCACAATGTTTTTGGCACCGCCCAGTGCCTGGACCCGCTTGCCGGTCTCCCCGCAGCGTTTGTAAATGTATTTGGCCGTGGGAGTGGAGCCCACAAAAGAGATTCCCTCGACATCCGGATGATCCAGCAGTGCATTGACCACATCGCGCGAACCGTGCACCATGTTCACGACCCCTTCCGGGAAGCCGATTTCATCAATAATCTCAAAAATTTTCGTCTGGGTCATGGGAACCTGCTCTGACGGTTTGACGATAAAGGTGTTGCCGCTGACGATGGCGTACGGCAAGAACCACCAGGCAACCATGGCAGGGAAGTTGTAGGGCACGATGGCCGCGAAAACCCCCATGGGCTGGCGGTGGCCGTAGCAGTCAATACCCTTGGCAATGTCTTCCAGGGTATAACCGGTCATCAGGGTGGTCACGCCGGTGGCATGCTCCACGTTTTCGATCATGCGCCGTACTTCACCGCGGGACTCATCAATGGCTTTGCCCTGTTCGGTGGTCAGCACCCTGGCAATTTCTTCAAAATTTTCTTCAAAAGCATCCTTGAGTCTAAAAAGATAACGCGCCCGGCTCAACGGCGGAGTGGTACGCCATTCCCAGAAA
>JAOZSC010000033.1 GCA_029939875.1 Desulfobacterales bacterium | reverse complement strand
GTTTATGAACTCGCCAGAGACCTTAACCTGACAAATAAGATTCTGCTCGAAAAGCTGAGTGACCTGGATATCGAGGTGAAGAGCCACATGAGTTCTCTAGATGATGAGGCCGTTGCCAGGGTAAAGACGGAGCTGTTTGGTAAAAAGGAACAGGCCGTCGAAGAAACGCGCGTAAAGCCCACCGTTATTCGAAGACGCCGTAAAAAGGTCCAGGTGGAAGTCGTCCCGGAGGCACCCGAGGAGTTGGAGCCGGTTGTCGAGGAGACCGCCGGGGCATCGGAGGCGGTTGTGCCTGAAGAAAAGGCGCCGGTTGCTGAAACCGAGCCCGAGGTGAAAGCCGAGCCGGTGCCCGAAGAAAAAGCCGGGGATAAAACACCAGCTGTCGCACCAGTCGAAACGCCGGCAGTTGCACCTAAGGCACGGCCGAAAAAAGGCACTAAAAAAGAAGAATCAGCCAGGATCATCAAACTTGGCGAAAGGCCACCGGAACCCCGACCGGCAAAACAGAGCGCCGAACCCGCCAGGGCCCGGGCAGGCAAAAAGCCCTCCGGCAGCGCGGTGGCTGCAAAAGCCGGTGAAGCATCGACAAATCTGGTCTCTAAGGATGCTCGTAAAAAGAAATGGAAGAAAAAAGGCGAAGAGGGCGACAGGGACAAAAGATTTTTAAAGAAAAAAATTTCTTTCCGTAAAAAATCGGTGGTCGAAGGCACCGATTTGTACGATGTCGGCTTCCGGTCCCGCAAACCTCGCAAAGGAGCCAAGGCTAGGGTCTCTGCCAACGCTCAAAAAACCCAGATTACCACTGCCAAGGCCATCAAGCGCAGGATTAGAATCGATGAGGCCATCGTGCTTTCCGATCTGGCCAAACGCATGGGTGTCAAGGCCGGCGAGATGATAAAGGTGATGATGGGCATGGGAGTGATGGCCACCGTCAATCAAAGCATCGACTTTGAGACCGCCGTGCTGGTGGCTACGGAATTCGACTACGAGGTGGAGCATGCCACCTTCGAGGAAGAGATCGTTTTGAAGCAGGAAACTGATGACCCGGACAAATTGAAGGAACGACCGCCGGTGGTGACCATCATGGGGCATGTGGATCACGGTAAAACATCTTTGCTGGACGTTATCCGCAAAACCCGCATTACCGCGACGGAAGCCGGTGGCATCACGCAGCACATTGGTGCCTACCATGTCAGCACCGCCAAGGGCTATATTGCTTTTATCGATACGCCGGGTCATGAGGCGTTTACCGCCATGCGGGCCCGCGGTGCCAAAGTAACGGATATTGTTGTGCTGGTCGTGGCCGCCGACGACGGCGTGATGCCGCAGACCATCGAGGCCATCAACCACGCCCGGTCAGCTGACGTGCCGATTATTGTGGCCGTCAATAAAATCGATAAAGCAAATGCCGAGCCGGATAAGGTGAAACGCGAACTTGCTGAGCACGACCTGTCACCGGAGGATTGGGGCGGTGATACAATTTTTGTCCATGTTTCCGCCAAGCAAAACCAGGGGATTGATGAACTGCTGGAAATGATTTCCCTGCAGGCGGAAGTCCTGGAGCTCAAGGCCAATGCCGACAAGTTGGCGTTCGGCTACGTGGTGGAGGCCAAAATTGATTCCGGACGGGGCCCGGTAGCCACGGTTCTGGTCAGAGACGGTACCTTGCACGCCGGCGATGCAGTCGTGTGTGGGGTGCATCACGGGAAAGTCCGTGCGATGTTAAACGACCGGGGGATGCCGGTGGAGTCTGCCGGACCGTCGATCCCGGTTGAAGTCCTGGGCCTGTCAGGGGTTCCCATGGCCGGCGATGAACTGATTGCGCTGGGCGATGAGAAGAGCGCCAAACAGGTCAGCATCCATCGGGTACAGAAACAAAGAACCAAGGAACTGGCTCAGACAAACAGACTCAGCCTGGAAAAACTCTTCGAGCAGATGCAGCAGGGCCAAGTCGAGGATCTCAACGTTATTATCAAAGCCGACGTTCACGGCTCTATTGAAGCCCTGCAGGAGTCCTTAACCGGGCTTTCCAACGATGAGGTCAAGGTTAACGTGGTGCACGCTGCCACCGGGACGATCAGCGAATCGGACATCTCCCTGGCGGCGGTATCCAACGCCATTATCATCGGCTTCAATGTGCGGCCTACGCCCAAGGTCCAGGCCCTTGCTGCAGAAGAAAACGTGAACATGCGTTTTTACAAGGTCATCTATGACATTATCAAGGATGTCAAGGATGCCATGGTCGGCATGATGAAGTCCACTTTTGAAGAACACGTGCTGGGGACCGCGGAAGTTCGTGAAGTGTTTCAGATTCCCAAGGTGGGGGCCGTCGCAGGCTGCTACGTTACCGATGGAAAAATTGAACGCAGTAAAACCATGCGTGTGATCAGAGATGGGGTGGTTTTATATGAGGGTAAAAACGCTTCTTTGCGCCGTTTTAAAGACGACGTTAAAGAAGTGCAGACCGGCTATGAATGCGGCATCGGTGTTGAGAATTTCAACGACATCAAAGTCGGTGATGTGCTGGAGTGCTATTATCTGGAAGAGATTAAACCCCAGATGGAATAACCCTATTAAGGTAAGTGATGGTTGTGGGAACCGGAATCATTATTTTGCGACTGCACGACTGCCGCTCGCTAAAAGGCAAGCGTAAAATTATAAAATCCATGATCGGCCGGCTGCGCAGTCATTTCAACGTATCGATGGCCGAGACAGGCGCCAACGATATTTACCAGCGGGCGGAGATCGGTTTTTCACTGGTGGGCAATGATTCGTCGCTGATCAACTCGAAAATTGACAAGATTTTTAATATGGCCGACAACCTGGGCCTGGCCGAGATTGTCGATACCCGGATGGAAATCATACATATATGACATCCTTTACACGTGCTGACAGAGTAAGCGGCCTGATTCAAACCGTCCTGTCGGATTTGCTGAAAAAAGATATCAGCGATCCCCGCCTGGAAATGGCCACCATCACCGGGGTGAAAATGTCATCGGATCTCAAGCTGGCACGTATCTATTTTACCATTTACGGCGGCCAGGACCGATCCGAGGCTGCCGTCAAGGGATTTGACAGCGCGCGTGGATATATCAAACGAAGTCTTGCCCGCCGGCTCGGTTTGCGGTATATGCCGGACTTAAAATTTTTTTGGGACGAATCCTTCGACTACGGATCACATATCGATCGTTTGTTAAAAAAGGTTAGCTCGGGCGATGAACCGGATTGTTGATCAAATTAAAAGAGCGAGGCATGTTTTTCTGGCCTCCCACAGCGACCCGGACGGAGACGCCATCGGTTCACTGCTGGCCCTGGGGTTATGCCTGGGCAAGTTGGATAAAAAGGTGACCCTGTACAACGCCAGTTTGATTCCGGCTGTCTACCGTTTTCTGCCTTCGGCCAAGCGCATTGTCCGGCATATGAAACCAGCCGGTACTTACGATACAGCCCTGGTTCTCGATTGCGGCAATCTGCCCCGGGTGGGCGAGGCCGCCGCCGCGATTGAACAGATACCGGTTGTCATCAACATCGACCACCATGTTTCCAATACCCGCTTTGGCGACCTGCAGTTGATCGATGCCAATGCAAGTTCCACGGCGGAAATCGCTTACCGGTTGATTAATGCTTTGCAGGTGCCGATAGATGCCGCTATGGCGACGGCCATCTACACCGGTATTTTGACCGATACGGGCTCTTTTCGGTTTTCCAACACCAACCCGGCGGCTTTTGCCATCAGCAAAGAAATGACGGAGCTGGGGGTCAATCCCCATGACGTCGCCCAGCATGTGTTCGGCACATACTCGCTGGGGCGCATAAAACTTTTAAACCAGGCGCTGGATTCGATTGAAATTTCAAATAACGGTAAATTGTCCGTCATGACCGTCACCCGGAGCATGCTGGAAACAACCGGCACCCATCCGGAAGATGTGGACGGTTTGATCAATTATGCCCGGCGTATTGAAGATGTTAAAGTGGCGGCGCTGATCCAGGAGCAGAAAAACGGCCGGGGTCAGGCCAACGGCCGGTGCCATTTTCATGTCAGCTTGCGTTCCGACGGAACAGTGGATGTAGCGGCCATCGCCGGCTCTTTTGGCGGCGGCGGTCATGCCAGCGCAGCGGGGTTTCAGGTTGAAACCACCCTGGCGCAATTGAAATCAGAGATTATTACCCTGGCGGAAAACCTGTAACCCTAAACGATCAATCAGGCTGTAATGGTCCTGGCGCCAGGGTGAGGATACGCGATGGCGGGAAAAGATCCGGCCATGGGCGGCAGCCGGTTAAACGGAATACTGGTCATTGACAAACCCGTAGATATTTCTTCGGCCGGCGTGGTGGCGATTGTAAAAAGAACCCTTCAGGTTAAAAAAGTAGGGCACGCCGGCACGCTGGATCCATTTGCCGAAGGGGTGCTGGTCTGTTGTGTGAACCGGGCCACCCGGCTGGCCAGGTTTTTGTTGCACGGCCCAAAAAAATATGTGGCAGTGCTCAAACTCGGCGAAGAAACCGACACCCAGGATGCAACCGGAACGGTTATTTCCCGCAGCCGGCCGGCCGGCTGTACGCCGGACACCTTAAAAAAGGTCATGCAGTCCTTTGAAGGCTCCGGCAAGCAACTGCCACCGGTATATTCCGCTTTGAAGCACAAGGGGGTGGCGCTGTATAAACTGGCGCGACGGGGCCAGCCGGTTCAAAAACCGGCCCGGCGGATACAGATTTACCGGATGACGATCCGGGGAATTGACCTGCCATTTGTTCATTTTGAGGTGTGGTGCTCGGCCGGAACCTATATCCGAACTTTGTGTGCCGACATCGGGAAAATACTTGGATGCGGCGGTCATCTAAGCGCCTTGAAGCGTATCGCCAGCAGCGGATTTGACATCGAGCAGGCCATCGCATTGACTGATTTGCCGGCGGTTGCACAAAGCCGGAAACTGTCCGAACGGATGATCAGCATGGCCGATGCTCTGCCGGACATGCCGGCGGTAACCGCCGATGCGTCACTGGTAACAAAAATACGGCATGGCCGGCCGGTTTTTTTTAACGATCTGGCGGGTGCCAGGGACGCGGGCGACAGCCCCCTGACCGGCGGGAAAATTAAAATTGTTGATTACCGGGGGCAACTTGTTGCAATATTAAGCCGCAGTCGGGCCAACGACCGGCTGGATTATAACTGTGTGTTTGCCGATTAGGACCGTCGGTCCTTGATACGGCGATATTCACCTTTTACCAACAGGAGGCAAAGAAGAAAGTGGCTTTCACAACCGAGGATAAGAAGAAACTGATCGAAAAATTTAAATTACATGAAACCGATACCGGGTCTCCGGAAGTGCAGGTGGGGCTTTTGACCCACCGGATTTCCTATCTGACCGAACACTTGAAAATTCACAAAAAAGATCATCATTCCCGCAGGGGGCTTCTGATGCTGGTCGGAAGACGCCGCCGGCTGCTCAACTATGTAAAGTACAAAGATGTAAACCGTTATCGGAACATTATTGACACCCTAGGGTTAAAGCGGTAATTTGCGTTGCGGCTGTGTCCCGCGCGGTATCTGTAAATCGTAGAATACAAAAAGAGTCATTGACTTTTTGGCGGATGGAATTGGGGCGGCAGCGCATTGAGACTTCCGCCGGGCGAAAGGACCCTGTCAGGCAGTTGATGGCTCGCAGCCCAATATTATATTTTGAAAACATTAGCGCCACCGAGACACCAAGTCACAAAGATGAATCGAAGAGGTTTCAAACCCCCTTTGTGCCTTTGTGTCTTGGTGGCATTTTATCCGGCCTGTGCCGGGTTAGGAGATGAATATGGAAATTTTACTTGAAAAAGAAATCAACGGGAAGACTTTGAGCATTCAGACCGGCAAAGTCGCCCGCCAGGCTTCCGGATCGGTGGTGGTCCAGTACGGGGATACCATCGTGATGGTCAATGCGGTGTCCGACACCAAGGAGAAAGCCTCGAGTTTTTTACCCCTTACCGTCGAGTACCAGGAGAAAATTTATGCCGCCGGGCGCATCCCGGGAAATTATTTCCGCCGCGAAATCGGCCGACCCAGCGAAAAGGAAACCCTGACGGCGCGATTGATCGATCGGCCCATCCGGCCGTTGTTTCCAAAACAGTACCGCTGTGAAACCCAGGTGATCGCTACCGTGCTGTCCATGGATCAGGAAAACGATCCGGACACCCTGGCCATGCTCGGTGCATCGGCGGCGCTTACCATCTCGGACATTCCCTTTGCCGGCCCCATTGCCAGTGTGCGGGTCGGACGCATCGACGGACAGCTGCAAGCCAATCCCCCCATCAGTCTGTGGGAAAAAAGTGATATCAACATTATCGTGGCAGGTTCAAAAACAGGGGTGGTGATGGTCGAAGGCAGCGCCCATCTTATTAGCGAAGCCGAAATGCTGGAGGCCATCTTTTTCGGGCACCAGGCCCTGCAGCCGCTCATCGACGTGCAACTCGAACTGCAGCAAACCCATGGCGTGGCCAAGCGTCCCTTCGAGCCTCCGGCCACAGACGAAAACTTGGCCGGGCTGCTGGAAACCGAAGGCGCCGTGCTGATCCGCGAGGCCGTTGTCGTCCCGGAAAAAACAAAGCGTCAGGTCGCATTGCGAAACGCGAGGGCACAGATCATTGAAAAACTGGGCGAGTCCTATGCCGAGCGTGAAGGCGAAGTACGCGATCTTTTAAGCGATTTGCAGAAAAGAATCTCCCGGGACCTGATTTTAAAGGAAGGACGCCGGATCGACAATCGCAAATTTGACGAAGTCCGGCCGATTACCTGTGAAGTCAGGGTGCTGCCCCGGCCCCATGGCAGTGCACTGTTCACCCGGGGGGAAACCCAGGTGCTCGGTGTGTTGACGCTGGGCTCAGGTCAGGATGAACAGCGGGTGGAGACATTGAGCGGTGAAGAATTTCGTCCCTTTATGCTGCACTATAATTTTCCGCCCTATTCCGTCGGTGAAGTCAAGCGCATGATGGGTCCCAGCCGCAGAGATATCGGTCACGGCGGGCTGTCCACCCGGGCTATCGAGAAAATTTTGCCTGACAAGGAAGATTTTGACTATACGATTCGCCTGGTATCTGAGGTGCTGGAGTCCAACGGTTCGTCTTCCATGGGCACGGTCTGTTCATGCTGCATGGCGTTAATGGACGGGGGCGTTCCCATCAAGGCGCCCGTGGCCGGCATCGCCATGGGGTTGGTACAGCAGGGGGATCAAATCGTGATTCTGTCCGATATTCTCGGGGATGAAGATCATACCGGTGATATGGATTTTAAAGTGGCCGGAACCCGCGAGGGCATCAGTGCCCTTCAAATGGACATCAAAATACTTGAACTCTCCCGGGAGATCATGGAAAAAGCATTGGAGCAGGCCCGTGCCGGCCGGCTGCATATTCTCGATAAAATGGCCCTGGCCATCGATAAACCGCGTCAGGAGATTTCGCCTTACGCGCCGACCATCACCACCGTGCAGGTCCATCCAGATAAGATCCGCGAAATTATCGGCCCCGGTGGAAAGGTGATCCGCGGGATTCAAAGTGAAACCAACACCACCATCAATATCGATGATTCCGGCACGGTCAAAATTGCCGCTTTTTCGAAAGAGGAGGCCGATGCGGCCATCCAAATCGTCAAGGATCTTACCCAGGAGCCCGAAGTGGGCGCCATCTATGACGGAACCGTGGTCAAGATCACCGATTTCGGAGCCTTTGTTCAGATACTGCCCGGCACCGACGGCCTGGTGCATATCTCCCAGCTTGCCAAGCACCGGGTAACCAAGGTGTCCGACATTGTCAAAGAAGGGGATACGCTCAAGGTCAAGGTGCTGGAGATCAATCGGGACGGCAAGATCCGCCTGAGCCACAAGGCGCTCTTGGAAGAGGGCAATGGACGAACCCGTCGCTAAAACAGTGCTCAAAAACGGCGTCCGCATTGTGAGCCAGAAAATGCCCCACACCCGCTCGGTATCCATGGGGGTGTGGGTCGATGTGGGCGCCCGGGATGAGTCGGCGGAGCAAAGCGGGCTGTCGCATTTTATCGAGCATATGATTTTCAAGGGCACCCGCAAACGCTCAGCCTTCCAGATCGCCAGGGAATTTGATGCCGTCGGCGGCCAGACCAACGCCTTTACGAGCATGGAAAACACCTGCTACCATGCCCGGGTCCTGGACACCCGGGTGGACACCATGGTCGATATCCTCTGCGACATCTTTATCAACTCGATATTTGATCCGGCGGAGGTGGACAAGGAACGGCCGGTGATTCTGCAGGAAATCGGCATGGTCGAAGACAATCCCGAAGAGTACGTTCACGTGCTTTCAGGATATAATTTTTGGGGAGATCACCCGCTGGGCCGCTCGATTCTCGGTACCCCGGAAAATATTCTTCGTTTTGATGCCGGAGCGATTAAGGATTTTTTCCACCAGCTCTATCAGCCCGAACGCATTGTCATATCGGCAGCCGGCAACATCGAGCATGACCGCCTGGTCCGGCTGGTGGCGCCGCCGTTTGAGGCCCTGACGCCGGGAAACGGTTTCCCGCAGCGTCATGCGCCCCGGCAGTGTTCCGTGGTTGACGTTCACCACCGGGACCTGGAGCAGACACATGTTTGCCTCAGCACCAAAGGCCTGCCCATCACCAATCCCCGCCGTTATGGCCTTTCCCTGCTCAATACCATCCTGGGGGGCAATATGAGCTCCAGGCTTTTTCAGGAGGTGCGGGAGAAAAGGGGGCTGGCCTATTCCGTGTACTCCTTTGTTTCCTCCCACGTGGACACTGGTATGTTCGGCGTTTACCTGGGGGTGGATCCCCGGAGGGCCCTGGAGACCACCCGCCTGGTGCTGGGAGAGCTATCCAGGATGAAAAACAAACCGGTGACGGCCTCAGAGCTCAGCGGGGCCGTTGAATATACCCGGGGCAGCCTGCTGCTGGGTGCCGAAAGTGCCGACAACCAGATGGTGCGCACGGCCCAGAATGAAATTCATTTCGGCCGGGATATGGCGCTGCAGACAATCATTGAGAAAATTGAAGCGGTAACAGCCAATGACATTCAGCAGCTGGCCTGCGCGTTGTTCCAGGACGATCACATGGCGCTGACCCTGCTGGGTCCGGCCGACACCGGCAAAAAAGAATTTGAGAAGATGCTGATGCAATAACAACAGTGCCTGAAGTTCGAAGTGCAACTAAAGTGCTAAAGTGCTTAAAGTTAAAGGATGAATTCTTCTCCGGTGATAAAAATTTTGCGGCTGCGGCCCGATGTGAATGCGGATATCGCTTTGCCGCGTTACATGACCGCCCACAGTGCAGGAATGGACATCCATGCGGCCGTGGAAGATGATTTTGTGCTGGCCAAAGGCCAGATTGCCTTGCTGCCCACCGGGTTTGCCGTTGCACTGCCGGACGGATTTGAAGCCCAGATTCGCCCCCGCAGCGGCCTGGCGGTCAAACACGGTATCGGGCTGATCAATTCCCCGGGAACTATCGATGCCGACTATCGCGGGGAGATCATGATCGCGGTGATCAATCTGGGTCCGGAACCATACACTATCCGCCGGGGAGAGCGCATCGCCCAGATGATCATTCAAAGGGTTTACCGGGCCGAGCTGCAGCCAGTCGACCGGCTTGAACCCACCGTGCGCAACACCGGTGGCTTCGGGCATACGGGGAAGTAACTGAATGTGGAATTCGGAATGCGGAATGTGGAAAAGGAGCTGGCTGAATATCTGATTTTCAATTTTCCGCATTCCAACTTCCGAATTCTATAAACCTTATACCATTTGTTAACGCCCCAAACGAATCGGAACGATGGGAATGACGTTAGAAAGTAAACAGTCGCCATACAATCTGGCCGTCTGTACCCTGGCCAGCGGCAGCAAGGGCAACGCGACCTATATTTCCGACGGGCAAACATCCATCCTGGTGGATGCCGGCCTTTCAGGTGTCGAGATCGAACGCCGCCTGTCGGCCCGGGGGCTGGCTCCGGAGAGCCTGGATGCCATCATTGTCAGCCATGAACATGCCGATCACATCAAGGGTGCCGGCATTTTATCCCGCCGCTATAACCTTCCGGTGTACATCAGCCAAAAAACCGCACAGGCTTCGCCGCAACTGGGCAGGCTGCATGAAATTCGATCATTTGAGTGCGGCCGGACATTTAACATCCACAGGCTGTCTGTGCGACCCTTTTCCATATCCCACGATGCCGAAGACCCGGCGGGTTTTACCGTCGGTCAAAACGGCGTCACCATCGGAATCGCCACCGATCTGGGAGTGGCCACCGCCATGGTCAAAGAGCACCTGAAACGCTGTGCGCTTTTAATTCTTGAAGCCAACCACGATCCTAAAATGCTTGCAACCGGTCCCTATCCCTGGCCCCTGAAACAGCGCATCAAGAGCCGTTCCGGACACCTTTCCAACCAGGATTCGAAAGAGCTGCTGGACCACCTGCAACACGAACACCTGCAGTATGTCATTCTGGCGCATCTGAGCGAAAACAATAACACCCCCCAAAAAGCCTTTGACGAGGTCGTCAAAGCACTTACCCACTGCAATGCCCGCCTGAGCGTGGCCGATCAGTATACTTCCGGGCCCGTTATCTATCTGAAATAGCCATTTTCAGATCGTTTCCATCCATCAATGGCTCTTTTTCGTCGGGCTGCATTCGTCGCGGGAAATACGCTTAGCGCATAGAGCATCGCGTACGAAGGGCACTATCCCGGTTCGATGCCCTTGGCGCTGATGCCTTTGATGTAAAAGTCCCTGTCGTTTAAAAAACTGAGGAAAATAACGATAAACGCCACCGAAGCTTCCATCATCAGGGGCTTGTTATGGTATAAAATATCGAGTTGAGGCCCACGGACTTTTTTGGACATGGGCCCGAAGTAAGTCGCAAAGAGACCGTCCAGCAACTGCCTGCCGTCAGGCCGGGTGATCAGATCACTGCGCCCGCTGTAACAGTACTGCATGGCTTCCAGTATCAGGTGGCGCTGGGCTCGGACATCGCTGAGGTGGTAGCCGGCCAGGTGGATCAGGGTTTGTTGGGCTTCTTTTAAGCTGGCTTCGGCAACGGTGTCAAACAGGGATTCGATCGTGAGGCGGTCAGCTGCCGGAGTGTGCAGGCGGATCAGCGAGAGCAGCACGGAATTTTTAAAAAGCTGGTACAGCCGGCGGGCCCCGTTGATGGCCGTCGCTGGTGAATGTTCCATTTTCGGCCGGTAGCCCGGATAGTTGTTGACGAACAGAATCTGGAAAATGGTTTTGAAAAAATCATGGCCGGCCAGCGGGTCTTCAAGGTCAATGCGCATATCCAGGGTGTTGTCCAGACGATCGGCCAGTTTCACTTCGACTAGCTCCGGAGCATTGCGGGCATTGTCCAGCAGTCTTGCGATATAGTGGTAGTAAGATTCACTTTCAACCCGTGTCAGGCACAACAGGTTGGCCGTCAGTCGGGATTCATCGTCCGGGTCCAGGCGGTCCAGGAGGCCGTACAGCAGGCCCTCCATGTCTTTCCAGGTCAGGGTGTCAAACTGCGCTGACGTGATGTCTTCGAGAATATCGTGAAATAATACGCTGAGAACATCCACCAGACCGGCGCTGTCCACCGAGCGGGTAAACAAAGCCGCGGCCCGCAGGGGGTGCAGCACGGCCATGGGTCCCAGGCGCCGCCGTTTTTGCCGGTAGGCACTGAACAGGTATCCCAGTGCCTCCATCAGCAACCCCATTTTTTCACGGTCTTTTTTATCGTCGGCATCCAGCCGCTTGCCGGCAAGAATGTACATCAGTACATTGTACCGGTTTAAAGAGGCGGCGCTCAAATTGTAATTCAAGGCCGATGAGAGTTTGAAAAAATCAGTCAGATCAAATACCGGCATTTTACTCTCCCATGAAAATGCGTGATTAATTGATTCTTTTAGGTTTTCCGATAAACCGGGATCCTCCAGTGGCGGAACCATCTCCACTGCGCTGCAATCGGCCTGTCCGGGTTAAGATCTTATGGCATAACATTAACCAGCAAGAAAAAAAAAGCAACCCGTTACAGGTCGGATGATGTCAATTGAATCTGCCATTCACGCGTACCGCACCCGAATGCTTATCAGAAATTGACTTTGCCCACGGTTCGTACTAAACTGCATCGCAGTGCTGGAGAGAAAATAATAGGGTAAAAAGCCGGGAAAATGAGGGCACTGAATAGTTGATTCCAGGCAGCGCAATGCTTCAAACGCTCTGCCCTATGCGCCTTGCGCCATGCCCTCTGCGCGAACCAGTTGGTTATGCATCCAATCAAGACGAGGAAAAGAGACGATATGAACCTTAAAATCCATCTGCTGGCAGCCATAGCGGCGGCCCTGGAAGCCGGAAAAGCCATTTTGGAGGTCTACCGGTCGTCTGATTTCGAAATCCAAAAAAAGGCCGACCAGTCCCCGCTCACCCTGGCTGACCGGCGCGCTCATGAGATTATCGCCGGACGCCTGACGGCATTTGATCTCCCGCTGTTAAGCGAAGAAGGCAAAGACATCGCCTATGAGGAGCGGAAAAAATGGGATACCTACTGGCTCATTGATCCTTTGGACGGGACCAAGGAATTCATCAAGAAAAACGGTGAATTTACCGTCAACATCGCCATTATTCGAGACTGCAAGCCGGTCGCCGGCGTTGTTTTCGTGCCCGATAAAAGCATTCTTTATTTTGCGTCAGATGCGCTGGGAGCCTTTAAACTGGATTTCAACCCGGCCGGCAACGCCCTGGATGCCGCAACGGTTGAAACCTTAA
>JAOZSC010000386.1 GCA_029939875.1 Desulfobacterales bacterium | reverse complement strand
AGCTCCTTGTAGTTTTTGTAGGCCGGTTTGAACAGTTCGACGTCCTGTCCGGTAAACCACTGGCGCCAGTCGCCGGAGGCTTTTTTGCGCACGACCTTGGCTTTGCCGGTGGATGCGGGAACTTCGGCATCCACTTTGACCGCAAAACCCAGGTATTCGTTGAGAGCGCCAAAATTGCCGGCAATCATGTCTTCATATTTGAACAAAAACCAATCTTTCCCCAGTTCATTAACGAAAGCGTGCATCCGATCGTAGCGCACCTGCTCTTCGGCGACAACATCGTCAATCGAGCGCGGCCAGCCGTTGTGGCCGCTGTAACGGCACAGCTCTGCAAAGGAAACTGATGCCGGATCTTTTTCTTTTTTCAAAACCAGTGCAAGATGGGCTTCATACTGGTTTTTTTTGCCTTTATGACCTTTGTGCCAGCGATAGAGCATGCGGCTGACTGCGGCATCACGGGGATCTCTGGCCATCCAGATCTTGCGGTCATAGGATTCTTTTTTTAAATGCTCTTTGTACAGGTCGAAACTCTTGCCTTTGCGCTCTTCATAGGTATGTTTGTATACGGCGTTTTCATAGTTGCCGACGTGTTTTCCCGGTTGGCCGCCGGAAAAAGCATGGCAATTGGGAAGTCCACCGGCCACCTTGTACACCATCGCTGTGGTGCCCGATTTTCCTAATCCTAAAATTAAAATTTTCATTTATGTCCTCCTGCTCCACCTTAAACGTGGGTCTTTATTATTTTTTTAACGTGGTTATCTGGAAAGTCCAGTTAAATACATCCGATAGTGATCTTACCACGAAGACAGGATAGAATATAGTAACGGCCCCTCTTCGTGCCCTTCGTGGTTCAAACAGTTTAACTTGGGCTTTTTGCATAACCGTATATTTTGAAAAGTTTTCGGATTGCCACAGCATCCTCTATGCTGCGCTTATCCGAAATACATGTTTAAATATCTGAGTTACCGTTATGGGCGTATCATCGCCGAGTATTTTCTGAAAATAGGAAATCCGTTTTTTCATTTCTTCAATGGAAATTCCGGGGTAGCGGTGGTGATGAAACTCCGGCGGTGCGTGCTTTCGCGAAACATACTTCCTGATGTTCACCACCAGCCGGCGACCCAGCGCCAGCGATCGCCCGGCGATTCGATCCTTCAGGGGGGGTGCTGGCCGAACCATCCGTTCGGTGGCCATTTTGTCGAGCACGCTAACGATCCGTTCACATGCCAGCGGTCCATCCCGGGCCGTCAGGTAACCATCGACCAGGGTGTTGCGCTCATCTCCGTCGGCGGCCCTTAGCTGCTTATTTAGAATTTTTTCCAGGATATCACGCAACTGCTCGAAATCAAAGCACTGGTGACTGACCAGGTTTGGCAGCCTGTAAAAGCCAAGATCGTAGTCTTCATTTATTTGTGGCCGGTACGATACGGCCGGCACCCGCATCATATAGGCTTCCACGCCGGTGGTACAACCATTGTGAATTAACGCTTTGGCAGCCAGCAGCCAGGGGACGACGTTGCCTTCGTTTGTAACGTGCACCCGGCTGCAGTGAGCGGCAATTTTTTGGTAAACCCGCTGGTTTTCGGTCGGATGCGGCCGCACGACCACCGAATAAGATGGAAACGCCTTTTCCAGTTTGGGGATCATCTGCTGGAAGGCTTCAAATATGGCCTGTTTGTGATCCCGCAGTCCTTCAGCATAATTGCGGCCCATTCCCACGGCGGCCTTGCCGAATTGCGGTTTTTCGCCGGGATTTTTTACGGGTTGAAACAGGTTCTGGGCTGGGAAAAAGGCATTTACATGGTTAAAATTGGTATTAACAAGGATAAAATTACCATGGGTCTGCCTCAGTTTTTCTGCTTGCCGATCATAGAATGGCAGCAACTCAGGCCTTAACATGTCACTTCTGGGATTTCCGGTGACATGAATCGGCACTTCTTGCGGCAGCGCGGGATAGCGGCGCCACAACTCGGCATTGTCCTCACCCCAGGCAAACAAATGAGAGATGTATTGAAGCGCAACCGGTGACAGCCTTCGCGAATAGTAAGTATCCGGCGGCAGGTGCACCAGCGCCTCCTCATCCCAGGTGACAATTTCATGGCCGGTTTTGCGCATGATGTCAAACATGCGCAGGTTGCTGGCAGTCATGCTTTTCGACAGGTAGATGCTTCTGGGAAAGGAGGTGATCCGCAGATCGATCTCCCTGTGCGAGCCGATGACCGATGTAAACCCCCTCCTGGCGGCGATGCATGCCAGCAGCAATTTGGGGTCGAGCTCACGGACCTGGTTTTCCACCGGGATGAGTAGAGGGATCTTGTTCTTGCTATGGTTCATTTGAAATATAATAAAAACCTTCAAACGCTCAAATTAAGTGTAAACTCAATTGGTCCGTTGTTCGTCGTCAGTTGTCCGTTGCCTATTGAGCGGCATAAGGTCTTATTTTTATAATTTTACGAGTTATGACAATATTAATTCAATTCGCAATGCTTATCTGGCCACGGACTACAAACAATTAACCACGGACGGTTGTGCGCTCTACGCACAATCAGGGTATCAGTTAATGCGAAACATAACATCCGACAGCTGTTCGATTTCCAGTTGCCGGTCATCGCCCAGAAGCTGCTGAAACCTAGCCACCTTGGTTTTTATTTCTTCTATCGCAATGCCCGGATAGCGGTGGCGTTGAAATTCAGGCTTGTTGTGCGAGCCGGGAAGACTGGACTTAATTCCTCTGGCCAGCCGCAAGGCCTTGCCCAGCGTCCAGCGCTCCAGCTGCTTTAAACGGGAAGCATTATCGCTGTCGTGTAAAATTTCAGACATTTTATCCAGTACCTCAACCATCCGTTCACAGGCCAGGGGGCCGTCCAGGGCTGCCATATAGCCTTCAAGCAGGGCCTTGCGCTCATTTCCGTCAGCCGCTCCCAGTCGGCCGCCAAGAATCCCCTGAAGCATATCCTGCAACTGGTCAAAATCAAAGCACTGATGGCTCACCGCGTTGGGCAGCCGGTAAAAGCCGTTGTCAAAATCTTCATTGACCGTCGCCCGGTAACTGATTGCCGGTACTCCCAGGACAAAGGCCTCAAGCCCCGTGGTGCAGCCATTGTGCAGCACGACCTCGGTGGCCATTAACCAGGGCACGACGTTGCCCTCGTTGGTTACGTGCACCCGTGAACAACGGGCGGCGATCTCATGGTACACATCATGACGTTCGGTCGGATGGGGGCGAATGACAATGTTGACATCCGGAAACGCCTGATCAAGTTTAGGGATCAATTGCTGAAAATCCTTAAACACGGCACGTTTGTGATTCCACAACCCTTGGGCATATTCCCGGCTCATACCCCGGGCGGCGCGGCCGAACCTGGCGCTTTCACCGGGTTTTTTCACCGGTTGAAACAAATTCATATCCAGA
>JAOZSC010000385.1 GCA_029939875.1 Desulfobacterales bacterium | reverse complement strand
CCCCTGGATGATTGTCGTTGACCTTGACCAAAACGCTGGTTCTGAAGGTCTGGTCGGTTTGAGTGGTATATTAAAATGTAACAGATCAGGGGGGAATGCAAGAAAATTTTGGATCCATAATCAAGATTGACAAGTATGATGCGTTTTGGTTATTGGTTAGGGCAGCATCGGAACCGGCCGCGCCACCTTCAAGGAATGCACCCTGACGCCTGCATCAAGAGGAGCAATTCCCGGTTAATGCAAAAGGATCCGGAGCCCGGCTCCAGCCGCACATTTTTTTTGGAGGAGAGATAAACCGTGAAAGTTGGCCGCAATGATCCCTGCCCCTGCGGCAGCGGGAAAAAGTATAAAAAGTGTTGCCTCGGCAAAAAGGACGTATCCGTCGACTTGCTGTGGCGCCGGCTCGGCGAAGCTCATGATCGCCTGGCGGAACGGCTGATGTCCCATGCCGCCAAAGTGTTCGGCGAGGAGGCTTTCTCCCTGGCGATGGAGGAGTTTTTTTGCTGGCCCGATGACGAGGAGACTTTGCTGGATGTGGAACCTCATGAGCAACTGTTTTTTCCCTGGTTTTTGTTCGAATGGGTTTATGATCCCGAAGAGTTCGACATCGAGCTCCAGGTCCCTGTCAACGTGACGGTGGCCCAAAGCTACATGGAACAAAAGCGCGACCGGCTGGACCCCGTCGAGCGCAGGCTGATCGAAGAAGTTACCAACCAGCCTTACAGTTTTTTCGAAGTCATGGACAGTCGGGCTGGGCAAGGATACCGCCTGCAGGACGTTTTGCGGGGTGGCGAAGCCGTCGATGTTATCGAAAAAACGGGCTCAAGCGGTGCCCACAGGGGAGATTTGCTGTTCGGCCGCGTGGTGCAGATCGATGCGGTGGCCCTGGTGATCGGTTGTGGGTCCATCCTGATCCCGCCCCGGCTGAAAACGGAGGTGATAAGATTTCGCACCTGGCTACTCGAGGGTAACGACCCCATCACGACCGATACCTTGTATGAATACGACATGGAGTTGCGGGATTTGTATCTCACAATTTTCAACGCCCTGACAGCACCGCCGCAGCTTCAAAACACCGATGGAGAGCCGCTGGTATTTCACACCCTGCACTATGAAATCGATTCTGCGCAGCAGGCCTTCGAGAGGCTGAAAACCCTTTGCGTGGTGGAAACCGAAAAAGATCTGCGTGCCGTGGCGCAAATCGATGGCAGGGGACATATCCGCCGGGTGATTATTCCTTGGAGCCGCAAGAGGTCCGGACAAGGCCGGTTGGCCGGTGACACCGTTCTCGGCCGCATCGAGATCGACGGGCAGCGCCTGCGGGTGGAGGTCAACTCGGCCCGGCGGGCCGAAACCATCCAGGCAGAGATCGAAAAACGCCTGGGTCGCCATGCCAGATACAAAACCACGCAGCTCAGCTCGGCGGAGTCCATGCTTGAGGCCGATGGGCAGCCGCCGCTGGCAGATCCCGGTTCCCAGGCCCCGGGGGAAAACCTGATGCAGCTCCCCGAAGTCCAGCAGCAAGTCGGGCGTTTGCTCAAGACCCACTGGAGGGGTTGGATCGATGAAGCGATTCCAGCCCTGGGCGGTCAGACGCCGCGCCAGGCCGTCAAGACCGCCGACGGCCGGGAAGCCGTGGAGGCGCTCTTGCTGGATGCCAAACGAAACTTGAAAAACCATGATCCTATGGCTGAGATCGAGCGGACAGCCATCGTCGATGTGCGCCGCCGCTTGAAGCTGGATACAGGGGGCGGTACGGACGGCAGTTCGGCAACATCCCGGCAGGCGGAAGCGGTTCGGGAATTGATCCGGGATTTCGGCCGCACGGGACTTGATGAGCGTTACATCGCCTTGGCCCTGAAATTGTGCAACCGGATTGCCCGGATGCGCAAGCTGTCCATTCAGCGAGGCCGGGTTGAGATCTGGGCGGCGGCGATTTTGCATGTGATCGCCGGGCTGAACTTTTTATTCGATCCCGCCAACGATGCCCACATCACCGCGGAGCAGCTGAACGCGTTTTTCAATACCAAAAAAAGCACCGTCACCAACAAGGCTTCCCAGATCCGCACGGCCTGCAACCTGTATATCGTGTCCGAAGAGTTCAGCGTGCCGGAAATTGCGCAGATGTTTCGCTTTTACGAGACCGAGGAGGGATTCCTGGTTTCCGGTTCCATGCTGGATGCCCCCAGGGATGAAGCCGGCCCCAAAGGCCCGATCCGTACCCCGCGTTTCGGAGACAAGCCCTCAAAATCTACCGACGGCCCCTCTGCTTCCAGGAAAACCAAATCCGCGCCAAAATCCGATGACCGCCAGCGCAAGCTGTTTGATGATTTTTAAACGTGGTTCCCGGTTGTATATGACACGTGTTAAGAGGGGGGGAGAAACTGCTGCGATTTTAGCGTGTGCCCTTACGGACAGGTAAAACTGTTAGAGGTGCCCCCGCAGGTACTTTTCCAAGCGCTGCATGCCTTCCTTGATGTTTTCCAGGGAGTTGGCGTAGGAAAAGCGCAGGTAGCCTTCGCCGTTTTGGCCAAAATCGATTCCGGGCGCTACGCCCACGTGAGCCTTTTCCAGGATGTCGAAGGCCAGTTTGTACGAATCTTCCAAAAGATGCCGGGCATTGGCAAAGACGTAAAATGCTCCGGTGGGCTCCACGGTGATGCCGAATCCCACTTCCGAATTCCTTAAACCACCTTGTTCAGGGGATATTCGATGATTCCCTCGGCGCCATTTTCAAGCAGGGTCGGGATCAGGTCCCGCACAACTTCCGAATCGACCACGATTTCCACCGAAAACCATTTGGACTGGTACAGGGAGGCTACTGTCGGGGCGTTTAAGCTCGGCAGCAGGCCGATAATTTTTTCCATATGGGTTTCGGGGACGTTCATTTTAAGCCCCACCAGCTTTTCACCCTGCAATGCCCCTTGGAGCAGCAAGGCAATCTGTTCAATTTTTTTTCTTTTTTGCAGGTCCTTCCAGGATGTGTGGTTGGCAATCAGCTGAGTATTAGTTTTCATCAGCTCATGAATGATGCGCAGACCGTGGGCTTTAATGGTGCTTTCGGTTTCGGTGACTTCCACGATAGCATCGGCAAGTCCGGACACCACCTTGGCTTCCGTGGCTCCCCAGGAAAATTCGATACTGGCTTCAATGCTGCGTTCGGCAAAATAGCGCCGGGTAAATGCGATCAGTTCAGTGGCAATTTTTTTCCCCTCCAGGTCTTCCAGTGTCTTGATGTCAGAGTCATAAGGGACCGCAACCACCCAGCGGGCGGGCCGGGAGCTGACTTTGGAATATATCAGATCGGTGACCACGTGCACATCGGAGCTGTTTTCCGCGATCCAGTCCTTGCCGGTCAGGCCGGCATCCAGGGTGCCGTTTTCCACGTAGCGCGACATTTCCTGGGCCCTGCAGA
>JAOZSC010000384.1 GCA_029939875.1 Desulfobacterales bacterium | reverse complement strand
TTTTTCCCCAATTCGCTGACGGTCATGAACGCCGTGATGGGGTTGCTGGCCGTATTTTTTGCCTACCAGTGGCGCATCCGCGAGGCCTACCTGTTTTTAATCGGCGCCGCCGTCTTTGACAAACTCGACGGGGCCGTTGCGCGCAAACTGGGGCTGACCGAACCGCTGCCCACCGAATCGGAACACTCTCGCGACATCAACCTGGGCGGGATTCTGGATGATATTTCCGATACTGTCAGTTTTTGCATTGCACCGGCCTGGATTTTTTATGTCACCCTGTCATCGATCTTCGATCCGGTGCTCGCAAAATTCCCGATCGGTCTGGTTGCCTGGGGATTTGCCCTGCTGGGAATCGGCCGCCTAATTTATTTCACCCTCGACAAACACCCCATCCCCGGATTTTTCAAAGGCATGCCCACACCGGCCGCCGCCCTGCTGTCCATGGCCCCCCTGATCATCTTCGCCCAGGCTGTCAATGACGGCTCGCCATGGGTCCGTTTCTGGGGCCTTTTCAGCATCGCGCTGGTGGTCCTGGCGGCTTTTCTGATGAATTTGTATCCAGTGCGTTATCTGCACCTGGGCCGTTTCATCAGCCGACACCCCTGGTTTGCCCGCTTGACACTGGTCCTGTTCATTTCGGTTTTTACACCGTATTTCGGCCATATGGCGCTGGGCTACCTGTTTTTGTACACCCTGTCGCCACTGGTCACCTGGCGCATCGATCCGGAAACAGCTGCCAGCGAAAACCGCATCAAACCCGCCCGGGCACAATAGAATTCCAACCTTGCATTCATCATTCGATGTTGGACGTTCGATGTTCGACGTTCGTCCTTTCAGTGTTCGTCCTTTCAGTGTTCGTCCTTTCAGTGTTCATCCTTTCATTGATTGATCGGAGAGAGCACCGGCCCGTTTGGCGCTAAGCAGATTGTGGAAATCCTCCAGCATCATGTAGCCGCACGGAATCAGCAGCAGCGTTACAAAGGTGCCGAACAAAACGCCGAATCCGAGGCTGATGGCCATGGGGATCAGAAACTGGGCCTGAACGCTTCGCTCCAGCAGCATGGGGCTGAGACCGGCAAAGGTCGTCAATGAAGTGAGCATGATGGCGCGAAAACGCAGGCAGCCGGCATTGATGACCGCATTGCGCACCGACTTTCCCTCGCGGCGCATACGATTGGCCGTATACACCAGAACCAGAGCGTCATTGACCACCACTCCGGCCAGACCCACCATGCCAAAAAGGCTCAACAGGCTGATGTTAAAGCCCATGATCAAGTGACCGATCAGAGCTCCCACAAAACCGAAAGGAATGGCAGCCATCACCACGAATGGCTGGCTAAAGGATTTAAACGGAATGGCCAGCAGCGCGTAAATGCCGAAAAGGGCGATGGCAAAGGCATTCATGACATCGGCCAGGGATTCTTTTTGTTCCTTGCCTTCGCCTTCAATGCTATATCGCAAACCGGCGTACTGGCTTTTTAGCCGGGGCAGGAAGCTTTCCTGCAACGATGTCCGCACCTCATTGGCATTGGTGACAGCGTCATTGACATCGGCGGTGACCTTAATCACCCGCCGTCGCTGGGCACGCTCGATGGTGGCATAGCCTTTTTCGAATTTAACCTGGGCCACCCGGCTGAACGGCACCTCAATGCCGGCCGGGGTGCGAATTCGCATCTGCTCAACGGCTCCTATGGATCTGCGCTCGGACTCCGGGTAGCGGACCATGACGCTGATTTCATCCTTGCCGCGCTGCAGGCTCAGGGCCTCGATACCATAAAAGGCGTGTCGGACCTGCCGGGCCAGGTCCTCCAGGGTCAGCCCCAGGCTGCGGGCCGCCGGTTTCAGTTTCAGCTGCATTTCCCGTTTACCCGGTAAAAAGCTGTCACTGACATCAAACACGCCCGGATAGCGCTGCAACTCCAGCTTGAGCGCATCGGCGGCTTCCACCAGTTGGTCATGATTATCCAAAGACAGGTGGATTTCTACCGGATTGCCGGCCCCATGAATCTCGCTGCGAAATGTGACCGATTCCGCGCCGGGAACACCACCGACCTTTTTGCGCCACCGCCGGGTCAGCTCAGCGGTGCCGATGTTTCGTTTTTCACTTTCAACAAGCTCCACCCAAATCTGGGCCAGGTGTCCGCCGGTGCCCCGGGTGCCCCCTCTTCCCGAGTGTGCACCCACCAGCAGCAGACTGTATTCCATCACCGAAGGGGCGTCTTTCAGCCGCTGACTGTCGGCCTCCTTCATGACCGCCAGGGCCGCCTGTTCGATGCGCTCGATGACCTCCCGGGTATGCTGCACCGGGGTTCCGACCGGCATGGTAACATAGCAGCGCATGGTGTTGCCTTCAACCCTGGGGAAAAAAACGAACTTGACCCAGCCGGCTTTCCAGACCCCGAAACTGATCAGCAGTAAAACCAGGCCGACGGCCAGCGTCACGTAGCGCCAGTTGATGCAAAACCCCACCAGACGGGTGTAAGGCCCGTTGATAAATCGTTTCAGCCAGCGTGAAAACCGCTTCTCCTTTGGCAGTCCCGGCTGGCGCAGCTTCGCTTTGCGCGCGCTGCGTTCCAGGTGCGACGGCAGGATAAACAGCGATTCCACCAGCGATCCGGCCAGAACCAGAATCACCACCACCGGTATGTTGCGCATCAGCTTGCCCATGGTGCCGGCGGCCATCAGCAGCGGCCAGAACGCGACCATGGTGGTCAAAACCGAAAATATGACGGGACGGCCCACTTCCACAGCCCCGTCCACCGCCGCTTTCAATGGTCCCTGGCCCTGTTCCTGGCGCCGATAAATATTTTCCCCGATGATAATGGCATCGTCCACCACGATGCCCAGTACCATAATAAACGCGAACAGAGAAATCATGTTGATGGAAACATTAAAATGCGGCAGCAGCATCACACAGGCCATAAAAGAAACGGGGATCCCCAGGGTCACCCAGAAAGCCAGGCGCAGATTCATAAACAGCCCCAGCAAAATGCTGACCAGCACCAGGCCGAAGGCCAGATTTTTTATCAGCAGCTCTAGGCGGTTTTTCAAAATCTCGGAGCGATCTGAATAAAAGGCAACATCCATGCCGGCCGGAAGCCCGGGCCGAATTTCAGCCAGGTAGCGTTTGACGGTGGCGGCCACTGTCAGGGCATTCTGGTCGGCAACGCGATAAACCTTGATCATGGCCTCCGGTTTACCATGGAAACGGGCGCTTAAATCCACATCTTCAAAACCCTCTTTAACCGTGGCAAGCTGTCCCAGGGTCACCACGCTGCCGTCGGGATGGGTCATGACAGCTACATCCCGGAAGTCATCTGCATGGTAGCGGCGCCCTTTGGTGCGGATGAGCACTTCGCCCGCACTGGTTTTGATTCTTCCAGCCGGAAGATCCAGGCTGGCTTTGCGGACCGCCTCGGCA
>JAOZSC010000383.1 GCA_029939875.1 Desulfobacterales bacterium | reverse complement strand
ATGAAGGAAATCTGAATGAAAGAAGAAAAACACATCATGACCATGCTGGTGGACAACCAGCCCGGCGTACTTTCCCGGGTGGTGGGCCTGTTCAGCGGAAAAGGCTTTAATATTGAAAGTCTGTGCACGGCCCCCACGATGGACCCCCTGGTATCCCGGATCACCATCGTCACCAAGGCGAATCCGCCGGTCATTGAACAGATTGAAAAGCAGCTTCGCAAGCTGATCAATATCATCAAACTGAGGGATATGACGGGACCAGAAGCCGTCAAGCGGGAAATGGCCCTGATCTGCATCAGGGCCAAACCGGAGCACCGGGCCGAAATTCTGCGCATCGTCGACATTTTCCGATGCAAGGTGGTCGATATCGGCCTTGAGCATTACATCATCGAAGTCACCGGCGACGAGAGCAAGTTAACGGCCCTCATCAATCTACTGCGGCCCATGGGCATCCAGAAGCTGGCCCGCAGCGGGGCGTTGGCATTATACCGTGAACCCAAATAATTTTCAATCAAACGATTTGCTAAAAATAAGGAGGTCACATGGCACAATTTAATTTCGGCGGCGTGGTTGAGGAAGTGATTACATCCGATGAATTCTCCTTGCAAAAAGCCAGAGATGTTCTGGAAAAGGAAACGGTGGCCGTCTTAGGATACGGCGTCCAGGGACCCGGACAGGCGCTGAACATGCGCGACAGCGGCATTCACGTGATTGTCGGACAGCGCAAAGGGGGCGACTCCTGGCAACGGGCCGAGGAAGATGGTTTTGTTCCCGGTCAAACCCTTTTTGAACTGGAAGAGGCGGCCCAAAGGGCAACCATCATCCAGTTTTTGCTTTCCGATGCCGGCCAGGTCGCCACCTGGCCCCGGATTAAGACCTGTCTCAATGAAGGGGACGCCCTGTATTTTTCCCACGGCTTCGGCATTGTCTACAAGGAGCAGACCTCCATTGTTCCGCCGGACAACGTAGACGTTGTACTGGTGGCCCCGAAGGGTTCCGGTCGCACCGTGCGCACCAATTTTTTAGACGGCAGCGGCATCAACTCCAGCTATGCGGTACACCAGGATTTCACCGGCAACGCCAGGGAAAGGACCCTGGCCCTGGGCATTGCCATCGGCTCGGGTTATCTGTTTCCCACCACCTTTGAAAACGAGGTACACAGCGATCTGACCGGGGAGCGCGGCGTTTTGATGGGCTGTCTGGCGGGCGTCATGGAAGCCCAGTACCATCTGCTGCGCAACCACGGGCACAGCCCCAGCGAAGCATTCAACGAGACCGTCGAGGAGCTCACCCAGAGCCTGATCCGATTGGTGGCCGAAAACGGCATGGACTGGATGTTTGCCAACTGCTCGACGACCGCCCAACGCGGCGCCCTGGACTGGGCGCCGAAGTTTCGTGACGCCGTGGCCCCGGTCTTTGACAGCCTGTATACAAAAGTCGTTTCCGGCGAAGAAACCCGAAGGGTGCTGGAAACCAACAGTGCACCGGATTACCGTGAAAAGCTGCAAAAAGAGCTGGATGAAATCAAAAATTCGGAGATGTGGCAAGCCGGCGCCACCGTACGTTCACTGAGGCCGGAAAATCGGAAAAAAGGATGAACACCGAAAGGACGAACATTGAACGCCGACAGGACCAACGTCGAATGCTGAATGAAAAAAACCTGGAGAAAAACCATGGAACTCGTATTGCTTTATGACACGACCCTGAGAGATGGAACCCAGGGAGAAAACATTACCTTTACCGCCGATGAAAAAATCAAGATCGCCCTGCGGCTGGATGATTTCGGCATCCATTACATTGAAGGCGGTTGGCCCGGTTCCAATCCCAAGGACATGCAGTTTTTTGATCTGGCCCGACGGGTGAATTTTCGCACCAGTCGCCTGGTCGCATTTGGCGCCACCCGCAAACCCGGAATCAGGCCGGACGAAGATCCCAATCTCAAAGCACTTCTGGACAGTGAGACACCCGCAGTGGCCATTTTCGGCAAAACCTGGGATTTGCATGTCGAGCAGGTTATGGACAACAGCCTGGAAGAAAACCTGGCCATGATCCGCGACAGCCTCAAGTACTTGAAGGACAACGGGCGCGAAGTCATCTACGATGCGGAGCATTTTTTCGACGGTTATAAAACCAACGCCGATTATGCTGTCAAGACCCTCAAGGCCGCCATTGAAGGCAGGGCGGATTTTATCGTTTTGTGTGATACCAACGGCGGCAGCCTGCCGGCTGAAATTGAATCCATCACCCGCGAGGTGCGGGCTTCCATTGAGGATGCACAGGAAAAAAATGCCGCCGCCAATCCGGTCCGATGGGGTATCCATACCCACAATGACTGCGGCCTGGCGGTGGCCAACTCCCTTGCCGCCGTCAACGCCGGCGCCAACATGGTTCACGGGACCATAAACGGATACGGCGAAAGATGCGGCAATGCCGACTTGACATCGATCATTCCCCTGCTGGTGCTCAAAATGGATCGCCCGAGTGTGAGCAGGCAGGATCTGGCCAGTCTGAAAAATCTTTCCCACTACGTCAGCGAAACCGCCAACCAGGTCCCTTTCAACAACCGGCCCTTTGTTGGCAAAAGCGCCTTTGCCCACAAGGGCGGCATCCATGTCAGCGCCATCATGAAAGTTCCCAGAGCTTACGAACACATGGATCCGGCCCTGGTGGGGAATCAACGACGGGTCCTGGTTTCTGATTTGTCCGGCAAAAGCAACGTGGAATTCAAGGCCCGGGAGCTGGGCATCGAGCTGGGCGCAAACGGGTATAACAGCAGCAAAATTGTATCTGAAATCAAGCAGTTGGAACAAGAGGGCTACCAGTTTGACGTTGCTGACGGATCGTTCCGGATCCTGATGGAAAAATTCACCGATCAGTTTGAGCCCCTGTTTTCCCTGGAATCTTTCAGGGTAACCATCGAAAAAGACAAAGACCACCCGTGCACCTCCCACGCCACAGTGAAAATATCGGTGGGCAACAACCAGGAAATCACCGCCGCCGAGGGATACGGACCGGTCAGTGCCCTTGACAACGCCCTGAGAAAAGCCCTGGATAAATTCTTTCCGGATCTGGACACCATGCACCTGGTGGATTTCAAAGTTCGCGTTATCGACGGCGTGCGAGGCACAGCGGCCAAGGTCCGGGTTTTTATCGAATCGCGGGATCAGGATCAACTCTGGAGCACTATCGGGGTGTCCGAAGATATCATCGAGGCCAGCTGGCAGGCCCTGGCCGACAGCTTTCAGTATAAACTGGCCCATGAAAAACGCATTCGCAGCCGGCATACCCCCTCCCAGGCGGAACTGCCGCTGTTTAGCAGGTAAAAACAGAATAAAGGAGATCACCCGATGATTAAAACGGAAGGGTCCAATGCCGCAGGGAAGCAATTCCTGCGGCCCGTGCTCCCAATCTTTAAAAGTTAAATAGCGC
>JAOZSC010000382.1 GCA_029939875.1 Desulfobacterales bacterium | reverse complement strand
TACAGACCAGGTCCGCCTTTTCACTGGCGATAATTTCATTGGCGGTGCGCGGATCGTTGATTCTGCCGACGGCCATCACCGGAATGTCCAGGGCTTTTTTTACCCGGGCTGCGGATTCCACCAGGCAGGCTTTTTCCATGAACATCGGCTGGGAGATCCATTCGGGAGTCACATCGTTTCCGGCCGAGACCTGGACCACATCGATGCCGGCGGCCACCAGGATTTTCAGAATCTCAATGCTGCTGTCGGTCGTCAAACCGTTTTCCACATGCTCTTCAGCGCTGATTTTAAACGACAGCGGGAATGCAGGGCCCACCCGCCGGCGCATTTCTTCCACGATTTCGCGGGCAAAACGCGTTCTGCCGGCCACGTCTCCCCCGTACGCATCGTCGCGGATGTTGGAAAATGGCGACAGGAATTGATTGACCAGGTACCCGTGGGCACCGTGAATTTCAATCATCTCAAATCCGGCCTGTTTCGCCCGGTCTGCAGCATCCCCGAATTTTTGTACCAGCTGCCCGATGCCGTCGATGCTCAAAGGTTCCACGTCACCGCGAATAAGAGGGCAGGGCAGCGCTGAGGGCGCCAGGGGTTTGCGTCCGATGACCTTGACCGATGTTTGACGACCACCGTGATGTATTTGAACCGCCGGCACGGCGCCTTCGGCTTTCATGGCAGCGGCAATTTTAGACAGCCCTTCGATCAGCCGGTCGTCATAGATCCGTGCCTGATGGGGCGAAACAACGCCTTCCGGGGAAATCGCGCAGGCCTCCATAATGACCATGGCCGGCCCTCCACCGGCTCTGCGGCGGTAATGTTCAACGGTGTCCTCGGTGATGCTGCCGTCATTTCCAATCATAAAAGACGCCAGGGCCGGCATCACGATTCTGTTTTTCAGTGCCAGGTTTTTAATGGTAAAAGAGGAAAACAGCCTGTCCATCGTTGTATCTCCTGCGGCATGGATTCATACCGGTTGGAGGTGAATAGCATGCGCCGACCAATTCACACCTTCGATAGGCCTTTATAGCAAATTCGCCCCATAATCTATTCTGGCTGCAAAATCAACACAGCCGTCTGGGACGCCAGGATTTCATCGCGGTTCATCATCTGCTTGCGAAACTTTCCGCTGTTGAACAGGGAGGCCTGGTCGCTGTAGTGAGGGCTTAAAAAATTGCCTGACTGCCCGGTGGGGTTGACGCTCAGAGAGTTTTCAGGGTCCGCAAAATCGAGGACAATCCGCATGGCCGGACCGAAGAATACCGGGTAGTCTCCCCGGGCGTTCAACCGAAAGCCCAGGTTGACAATGGTCTCGTTGCCTCCCATGGCGGCAAAGGGACCGACATTAAAAAATTTATCCAGTGGTTTTTTACGTCCCAGCAGGTGGCCGTGCTCCAGGGTATGGACTTTTGCCCAGCGCCAGGTGGAGATGTCCGTTCCCAGTTTTTTTTCGAGGTTTTTGACGGCCTGGTCAAAGGATGCCGAAAAAATTTTCTGCCGGGTTTCTTTGATATCTTTTGTATGAATGTTATCCCACCACAAAGACGCATTGTTTTTAATCAGTACGGGCAGGGTGCGTTTCATTAAATGACTGGAAACAATGGCGTTAAAGTCATCCGCGCTCAGTTCATCGGCAAAGGTGTTTTCCATGATGCACGACAGCAGCATGTAATAAATGGTGGGTGCCACATCCTGGACCTGGTGATCGCCATTCCAGTTGCTTAGAATCCGGAAGGCTTCGCGATGATTCGCTGTTTTTGTTAAAATCGTGGTATCTTGCAGGGTTTTTAAAATTTCTGTGGTTATTTCAGGGGCCACCGGTGACGTGCAGTCGGTGTCCATTTTCTGCATGGCCTTAACCGACCAACGCTTATCAGCTTGCAGGTATGAAACAATGCGTCGCGCACGGTCTTCGGGAACATAGTAGCCCGGGTACAGATGTCCGGTGAGCGTGTCGGGTTGATTGTTGGCTGAATAGACATAGCCCCAGGGGGGATTTTCACACTGGGGATTTTCACTAAAATCATAAAATCCCAGGGGGTCGTCCTGCCCGCTGGCGCCATCCAGAAACAGTTTTGAATTGACATGGGCCGGTCGCCGGACGAGTTTCGCGGCGGCCCACCATGCGATATTTCCGTCGCGGTCTCCATACATGACGTTTAGTCCGGGCACATCGATCATCGCGGCAGATTTACGGGCGTCGCTCATGTTTTGAGCATGCGCCAGATGGTAAAATCCATGAATGGTGGTGGTGGGGAATTTATTAAACGACCACCAGACGGCCACCGGGGCATCGGTCGTTTGGGCTACCTGGTCATTGACGTCGTTTAAAATGGGTCCATGCCGCGAAATGCGCACCTCGAAATCAACATCGCCGCCACCTTTAACCTTGATAGTTTCCCGCCGGGTTTTCAAATTTGCCCAATGATCATCGACCCACACTTGGTTGGGATTGTCGGGGTTGGCCTGTTCTTTATAAAAGTCTACGTCATCGTTTTCAAACATGGTCAACCCCCACGCGGCAGAGTGCGTGTGGCCGATAAGGGCAAAGGGGATGCCGGCGGCATGATTCCCATAGAAACTGAAACCGGGGTATTCCAGGTGGGCTTCGTACCATACCGACGGCTGGGAATACATCATGTGGGTGTCATTGACGAAAATAACTTTGCCGGATTGTGTTTTTTCCCCGGAGACCACCCACCCGTTGCTGCCGATCCACAGGGGCACCGGAAGACCGGCAACAACTTCGTTAATGGTAGTCGCCAGGCGCTGGGCCGCTGTCGCATCTTCAGGGTGTCGGACCGGAATCTTCTGTGCATCCGGGGGCCATCCCAGAACGAGGTCTTTTAAATATTTCGCTCCGTACTGGTTGTAAATCTTGGTTACCAGTGGATCCATCTGAAAACCCGCAGCGAACCCGAAGGCCATCAGCGCTCCATTAAGGTAGATGTCTGTGGGGGTGAACTTTTCTTTGGGTATTCCCAGCAGCCGGAACTCGATAGGTGTTTCGCCCTTTTCAATAAACTGGTTGACGCCTGCAAGGTAAGCCAGGGCAGCTTTTTGAAAGGGCCGGGAGATGTCTTGAAAAAATAGAGCGGCATTTTTTTCGGCTGCCCGGGCAATGCCCAGGGTCCGGAAAAATTTATCCGTTTTGACCAGCTTTTCACCCAGGATTTCAGACAGGCGCCCGGCAGCCACCCGACGCATTATTTCCATCTGAAACAGGCGCTCGCTGGCATGCACGTAGCCCAGTGCCCGGTAAGCGTCCGTTTCATTGCGGGCGTAGATGTGGGCAATCCCGTAATGGTCGAAGACAACCGTCACCTTTTCATGAAGATCGGCAACTTTGCGCTGCCCTGAATAACGGGGCTGAAAGCTGTAAAGATACATGAGCCCGGCCAGCAAAAAAATGGGGATGATGATGAGCAAAACCAGCAAAATTTT
>JAOZSC010000381.1 GCA_029939875.1 Desulfobacterales bacterium | reverse complement strand
GGAGCAAGAATCAAGGAGATATTAAAAAAAATGAATTACCCCCCCAAATCGGCAACCTGCGAATGCGGCAACCCGCTGACCCTCGACCGTAAAAGGGTCTGGTGTCCCAAGTGCGGACAACCGGTCTACTACCATCAGAAGGACCAGCGCTGGCACCGCTTCAATTCTTTGTATATTTACGCGGCCATCGTGGCCACCATTTTGCTGGTCTCCTATTTTTTTATCGAAATGATCGCCAAGCCCTTTTTACCCCGCTGATCTTTTGGATCGCCTTAACCTTAATGTTGCAAAAGTTGAGGTTAAATACTCCGCGGGGGTTAACTCAGCACCTTTACTTGAACCGCTTGTCGCCCGTTGCGCGTGTCTCTGATTTCAAAAGTAACGCGATCGTTGTTGGTCAGACCAAAAAAGCCATGATCCGCAATGTTCGAACCGTGGAAGAATATTTCAGCATCTTCATCGTATTCGATAAAGCCGTAATTTTTTTTCTTATTAAACCACTTAACGATTCCTTCGTTCATAGGTCCCCTTCTTTTGCGTTTTCTTTTGCGTTTTTTTTGTATGCTGCATTTTCAAGCGTGAAACCGGACAACCGGAATCAGGGCATGTGTCACTAAAAAAGCAGAGTTCGTTCCAACTCTGCCGTCAAGGTCCTTTGTTTTTTCAGAAAACTCTAAACGCCTTCCGGCTTTTATTTCCGGAAATAATTTACAGGATGGGGGTATGAAACATCCCTAATATTGTATAAGTATTGCCATCTTGCGCTTAAACACGAAAATTGTCAACAAGAAAACTGGAAGCGCTGGAAGCGCCGGACAAAATTCGCAAACCCGGCTAATGGGCCGGGTAGATATTACCATCAGCAGGTGGGAAAAATCTTAACCGGGGCTTTTGGAGCGTTGCTGAATATTATTTTCTCGGCAGTACAACCGAATGATATCGAGAAACAAGGCGCCGTATCTCTCGCATTTAACCGCGCCGACACCATGTATATCCAGCAGACTGTCAGAGGATTGCGGAAAATAAACAGCCATCTCGATCAGCGTTTTATCCGAAAAAATAACATACGGGGGAATCCCTGATTCGTCTGCCAATTCCTTTCGCTTTTTTCTCATAATTTCGAACAAGCGGCCATCGTAGCTCAGATCGTCTGCTTTGCCCGAACCGGTAACAGGTGGGGGAACGCTCTCTTCCGGTTCCAGTTGCCCCCGCACAGTCATGTCGCCTTTGAGAACATCCCATCCTTTTTGCGTTAATTTCAAACTGCCGAATTCCATATCCTGTAAAATAAGCCCTTTGTGAAGAAACTGCCGCGCCAGCTGGTGCCACTGTTTTTTTGAATAATCATCTCCGATAGCGTAGGTGGACAGCTTATGGTGTCCGAACTGCAACACTTTTTGGGCCTTGGAACCGCGCAGAACATCGATCAGGTGATTGCTGCCGAATCTTTCTCCGGTTCTTTTGACACAGGAAAGAAATTTTTGAGCATCCACGGTGATGTCCACCAGCTCTTTTTCTTCCGCCAGACAATTATCGCACATGTCGCACTTGCCGCAGGTATAGTCTTCGCCAAAATAATTAAGCAGCGGAATCCGACGGCAAACCTCGGTTTGCACAAATCTCAACAACGCGCCAAGATGGATATTCGCCACCCGTTTTTCATCGGGACCTTTCTGATCGATGAAGTATTTTATCTTTTGAACATCGGCGTAACCAAACAGCAACAGGCAATGAGATCTCAACCCGTCTCTTCCGGCCCGTCCGATTTCCTGGTAATAGCTTTCAATGTTTTGGGGTAAATCGAAATGAACCACGAAACGAACATTGGGTTTATCAATGCCCATGCCGAATGCAATGGTCGCGACGATAATCTGCACATCATCGCGGATAAATGCTTCCTGGTTCCGGTTACGCTCCATCGCCGACAAACCGGCATGATAAGGCCTGACGGAAAACCCTTTATCCATTAAAACTGAGTACAGGTCTTCCACCTGCTTGCGGGAATAGCAATAAACGATCCCGGACTGGTCGGGAAATTTCTTGAGAAATCCAATCGTCTGGTCCACGGGATGATCTTTGGCAACGATCTGGATAAAAAGATTGTCGCGGTTAAAACTGGCGACAAATTCACTGCCCGGCACCAGGTGTAAGCTGGTTTTGATATCCTCGCGCACTCTTGGCGTCGCCGTAGCTGTCAGGGCCACACAGACAGCCTTCGGAAAATGGTCGCGGGCTTCCACCAGCCTGCGGTATTCAGGCCGAAAATCATGGCCCCACTGGGAAATACAGTGGGCTTCATCAATGGCCAGGCATTCTGTTTTCACCGTTGTCAGCAGCTCCAGCATATTGGATCTCAGCAGCGCCTCCGGGGCCAGGTAGAGCAACCTGGCCTTGCCCTGCCTTATCAATTTGACATTGCGGCGATATTCAACCGGTGACAGCGAGCTGTTTAAAACGGCCACCCCAATGCCGGATTGTGTCAGCTGCGTCACCTGATCTTTCATCAGGGAAATCAACGGAGAAACAACAATGGTCAACCCGTCAAACAGGAGGGCCGGAATCTGATAGCAAAGCGATTTTCCGCCCCCCGTGGGCATCACCACCAGGGTATCTTTTTTTGCGAGAATATCTGCTATAATTTCAGCCTGAAACGGTCTGAATTCATCGTATCCGAAAACTCGTTTAAGAATTAAACGGGCTTGTTCGATCATGATTTGCGCTTTCCATTTAAAAGTCAACTGCGGATTTGTTTTACCAAACTGACCCTTTATACAAAATTGGGGTTGGTGTGCAACAGTTCTTTTGGTTGAATCCATTTTTCTCTTTATATCATGCCGGGGCCATGATATTTTTGCTTAACCGATACTTTAGATGAACATTTTACCGCGACAGGAGCTCATTAATGAAGGCATACAAGACCATTTTAGCTGCAAAACAGGGCCCGGCCGGCATCATCACCTTGAACCGGCCCGAAAAATTAAATGCGATGAACCTGGAAATGAAAAAAGAAATATTCGATGCGTTGTCCGAAATGGAAGTGGACGACGATATTAAAGTTGTAATCCTGACCGGCGCCGGTCGGGCGTTTTCGTCCGGTCATGACAACGACGACCCGCTGGAGAACATGATAGAATTCGCAAGCTTGAAAGAAGAGGAGCTCCTGTTTACCCTTGACAAACCGACCATCGCCGCCATTCATGGATATACCCTGGGCGACGCCATGCAGCAGGCCCTGTTGTGCGATATGATTATCGCCTCGGAAGATGCGATTCTTGGATTCATCGGTCCTAAAGTGGGCGCTCTGTGCTACGGGGCGTTTACCGTATTGCCTGCTATCGTGGGTCGGCACAAGGCCAACGAGCTGCTTTTTACTTGCGACCAGATCAGCGCGGTGGAGGCTTATCGTATTGGTTTGGTGAACAAAGTGGTGCCGCAGGATGAACTCATGACGGCTGCCATTGAA
>JAOZSC010000380.1 GCA_029939875.1 Desulfobacterales bacterium | reverse complement strand
GATAATGACCTTGAAAAATAGGCAAGTGGGCAATAGGGCCTGTTACAACAAAAACCAACTTACTACACAAAGGGGGTAGGACACTATGACAAAGGCAGAACTGGTAGAAAAAGCGGCAAAGGATGCCAAGATTTCCAAGGTAGCGGCTGCTACCGCGTTGAGCTCGTTTATGGAAGGCGTCACCAAGGCACTTAAGAAAAAAGACGGCAAGGTCACCCTGGTCGGCTTTGGCACCTTCTCAAAAGTGCGCCGCAAAGCCCGCAAGGGGCGCAACCCGCAGACCGGTGCACCTATCAAAATCAAGGCTTGCAACGTGGTCAAATTCAAGCCGGGTAAAAAACTCAAAGACGCCATCTAGTCCCCAAAGCAGTGGGACGGTTTATTGATCCCAATAAACCGTCCCGTTTCCCCCATGCTTTTCTCCACCATCAGTACGTAATATCAAACCTGCTATACTCACCGGTATAATCCTCCCAGCTTACGTTCACATCCGTCACATGGGCGTGGGCAGGGCCCTGACGGCACCATTCGACAACAGCATCAACCTGGGCCCGGTCTCCCTCAAATACGGCCTCCACGGTTCCATCGCTGCGATTTCTCACCCATCCCGAAACTGCGTATCCACCGGCCGCGCGCATGGTTTCCATTCTGAAAAAAACACCCTGTACCCGCCCGCTGATAATCGCATGGGCTCTGACTTTTTCTTCCATGACAGCCTCCTTAGCGCATGGGGCAGAGCGCTGTGCGCTGTGCGCTGTGCGCTATGCGCTATGACAGCATATCCCGCAGGGATTGCTCGTCAATCACCGTGACCCCCAGCTGCCGAGCCCTGTCGAGTTTGGATCCCGGGGCATCCCCGGCGACCACAAAATCCGTATTACGGCTGACCGTACTGCTGACCGTTGCACCGGCAGTCACCAGCACCTCTTTGGCCTGCTGCCGGGTCATGGTTTTGAGGGTACCGGTGAGCACAAATGTCTTACCGGCCAACCGATCGGTTATTGCAACGGCTTCATAATCAACCTGTACCCCGTTTTCCATGAGTTGCTGGATAATGGCTCGATTTTTTTGCTGCCGGAAAAAACCGGCAACGCTTTCGGCTACCACGGGTCCAATGCCCTCTATGGCGGTCAAATCTTCTTGACTGCATTCGGACAGGGCCTCAATGCTGGAAAAATGCTTCGCCAGCAACATCGCACCATGTTCGCCGACATGCCGGATGCCCAGCGCATAAAGAAACCTGGAAAAACTGATGCGTTTACGGCCTTCGACCGCACGGATCAGGTTTTGTGCCGACTTGGTCCCCATACGTTCCAGGCCGCTAAGAACGGCTTCGTCCAGATCGAAGATATCCGCATATGAGTTCAACAGACCATTGTCCACCAGTTGCTCCACCAGTTTATCCCCCAGACCATCTATATCGAAAGCACCTTTAGATGCAAAATGCTTGATACGCTCTTTTACCTGGGCAGGGCAGCTGGAATTGACACAGCGGGTCGCCGCCTCACCCTTCAGACGCAGCACGGCTACCCCGCAAGCCGGACAGGTTTTGGGCATGAAAAATTTTTGCTCCGCACCGCTGCGCAGGGACGCGATTACTTTGACCACCTCCGGGATGACATCACCGGCTCTTTGGACCAAAACCGTATCCCCGATACGAATGTCTTTTTTTTCAATTTCATCCTCATTGTGCAGCGTGGCGCGACTGACCGTAGCTCCTCCCACACGGATGGGCTTCAGATGGGCCACTGGAGTAAGCACACCGGTACGGCCCACCTGGACTTCTATATCCTCCAGCACGGTGCTTTCCTGCATAGCGGCAAATTTATAGGCAATTGCCCACCGGGGGCTGCGGGTGGTGGCTCCCAGCTGCTGCTGGAGCGCCAGGCTGTCCACCTTGACCACCATGCCATCGATGTCGTAGGGGAGCTGGCCCCGCATGTGGCTCAGTTCCCGGTAAAACGCCAGAACCTTGCGAATTGCTACCTGGGGCCGGATAAGGGGATTGATGGGAAACCCCCAGGTTTTTAAAGCCTGCAACAGCTGCCAGTGGGACTCAAACACCGCGTCCGTGACAATGCCGATACCGTAAAAAAAGATATCCAGGAGACGCCGGGCGGTAATCCTGGAGTCCAACTGTCTGAGGGAGCCCGCCGCGGCATTTCTCGGGTTGGCAAAGGGCGGCAGTTCATGGCGGATTCGCTGCCGGTTCAGTTCTTTGAAGGCGTCAATGCCGATAAACACCTCTCCCCGGACTTCCAGCCGGGCGGGTGCCCCTGCAAGACCTTCAGCCTGCATCACAAGGGGGACGGCTCCGATGGTGCAGACATTGGCGGTGATCACCTCTCCGGTTACCCCATCGCCCCGGGTGGAAGCTGTTACCAGTTTTCCGTGCTCATAAACCAGTTCCACCGCCACCCCATCCATCTTGGGTTCGGCAGTGTACACAATTTCTTCATCCCGGTTGAGTTGTCGTTTGACCCGTCGGTCGAATTCCAGGATGTCCTCATCGTTGAAGGCATTGTCCAGGCTCAGCATGGTGTGGGAATGGGCAACAGTGCCAAAGCGACTCAAGGCCGGGGCACCGACCCGGGCACTGGGCGAATCTGCGCGGGCCAGTTGCGGATGGCGTTCTTCCAGCCTGATCAGCCTTTGCAGCATGCGATCATATTCAGCATCTGAAATTTCCGGGTCATCCAACACGTGATACCGGTAATTGTGATGGTGCAGGGCTTTGCGAAGACTTTCAACTTCTACGACAACTGCAGGATCAATGGTGCCGCCCATAAATACTGCTCCTGGTATTGAACTTAGACCACTTCTCTGATCACCCGGCAGACATCCCGGCGCGCCTGAATAAAGGCCTCCCGCTTGAAGCCAGGCTGCCAGCTTCCGGTCGACAACTCGTCGGATACCACCAGAATAGCGCCCACATCCGCTCCTCGAAACCGGGCCACCGACCACAGGGCAGAGACCTCCATCTCCACGGCCAAAACACCGTTTTGTTGATGGCTTTTAACCTTTTTGCGGGTTTCCCGGTAAACAGCATCCGTTGACCAGATAGGACCCGGGTGAAAATCAAGGCACTGCCGTTTCAGTGCCCGTTGGATGGCCACGGTCATCTCCGTCGTCGGTGGTGAAACCTCTCCGCCGGCGGCATAATGAGGCGAAGTTCCTTCATCAATCACCGCCCGGGTAGGCACGATGATATCTCCGATTTTCACATCCTGCGAAACGGCGCCGCACCAGCCCACGAAAATAACTTTGTTTACCCCCCCGGCAATCAGGGTCTCCAGCAGCATAGCCGCGTATGGCGCGCCGATGAACGGGCCGGTTAATGAAATCCCGCTGTCGGAAGGCTCCATATACAGGCGGCTGATAAACAATCGCCGGTAGTCATCCCGGTTGAATCCGAAAAGATCACAAAGGTCAAAAAGATCCACCTGGGTGGCCGCCATCACGGCAAC
>JAOZSC010000032.1:11713-13038 GCA_029939875.1 Desulfobacterales bacterium | reverse complement strand
AGGATACGCACCGGCGGAAGAAAACCCGGTCTATTTTCACGGTTGCGGCTGTTTCGAGGTTGAAACTGGTCAGTGCATCGAATCCCCAAAGCCCGTTGCCACCTACACCGAAATTTTCGGGCAGACAATGGTCCGGATGGCGGAAAAAGATCCCCGCATCGTGGCGGTAACGGCGGCCATGCCAGAGGGCACCGGGCTGACAGAATTCGCCCGTATCTACCCAGACCGGTTTTTTGATGTCGGCATCGCGGAACAGCACGGGGTGACTTTTGCCGCCGGAATGGCCACCGAAGGGTTACGACCGGTTCTGGCCATTTACTCCACTTTTTTGCAACGGGCCTATGATCAGCTCTTACATGACGTGTGCCTGGACCGGCTGCCGGTCATTTTCGCAATTGACCGCGGCGGCTTGGTCGGTGAAGATGGCCCCACCCACCACGGTCTGTTTGACCTGTCCTACCTGCGCAGCCTGCCCAACATGGTGGTGATGGCCCCCATGGACGAAAATGAATTGCGGCGCATGCTGGCCACCGCGCTGGCGCATGACGGGCCCATCGCGTTGCGGTATCCCCGGGGAGTGGGCGAAGGCGTCGTGCTGGAAGAGCCGATCACGGCCCTGCCACTGGGAACCGGAGAGATATTAAAAAAAGGCGACGATGTCCTGATTTTGGCCCTGGGCCGGCCGGTAAATGATGCCCTGGCGGCCCATTCCATCTTGCAGCGCGACGGCATATCCTCTACAGTGGTCAACTGCAGGTTCGTTAAACCCCTGGACATCGACCTGATTGGCTCCCTGGTCAACAAAATTCCCCGGATCGTCACCATTGAAGAAAATGTTCGACAGGCAGGATTCGGCAGTGCCGTGCTGGAAGCCTTAAGTGACAGAGGAATCACTGGCTTTCAGGCTGAACGCATCGGTATTGCCGACATCTTTGTTGAACATGGACCGCAGAAACTGCTGAGATCCACTTACGGAATTGACGCCAAATCCATTGTGAAAGCCGCCAGGCGTTTGCTTCAAAATGCCTGAATCCGGCTTTCGCCTGGGACTTGCCGCAGCCGGAGACCCGTGCCCTTGTCGACCCCAAAAAAAAGACTGGATCTGCTGGTCGTGGAAAAAGGTCTGGCCCCCAGCCGCCAGCGTGCCCGTGCCCTGATCATGGCTGGCAAGGTCCTGGTCAACCAGGTGCCGGTGGATAAACCCGGAAGCCTGGTTTACCCGGATGATCATTTTGACCTGAAGGGGTGCGACATTGCCTATGTGAGCCGGGGCGGAACAAAACTTGAAGCGGCCCTGAAGGGTTTTGAGCTCAATGTCAGCGGGT
>JAOZSC010000032.1:0-11703 GCA_029939875.1 Desulfobacterales bacterium | reverse complement strand
CATCGATATCGGCGCCTCGACCGGCGGATTTACCGACTGCCTGCTGCAGCACGGGGCCGATCGTGTGGTTGCCGTGGATGTGGGTTACGGCCAACTGGCGTGGAAGTTGCGTCAGGATCCAAGGGTGGTGGTGATCGAGCGCACCAATATCCGGCATTTGCAGTTGGAAACCGTTGGCGAACCGGTTGATCTGGCAACTGTGGATGTGTCTTTTATTTCCTTGAAAATAGTCGTCCCGGTGCTGCTGGGGTTTGTAAAGCAAGCCGGTCACATTCTGGCCTTGATAAAACCCCAGTTTGAAGTCGGTAAAGGCCGGGTCGGAAAAGGCGGCGTGGTCAAAAACCCTGATCTTCATCAGGAGATTATCAACGAGCTGACGGCTTTTTTTGCGACTGCCGGTCTGGATTGCAAAGGGGTTTTACCCTCCCCAATCCTCGGCCCCAAGGGAAACCGGGAGTTTTTTATCCTGCTGCGCGTGCCCGCCCTTTAAATTGATCTGATTTTGGTCTTGATTTTTTTTACTTTAAAAGGTAGAAAATTCATTTTAGAAGTTCTGCATACTGCGAAAAGATCAACGGGAAGAGAGGAGCCTATATGAGCGAAAAAATAGCAAATTTACGAAACATTGCCCTGATTGCCCATTCCGGTGCTGGGAAAACCCTCCTGGCCGAGGCCATGCTGTATGACTGTGGCACGATCAATCGGATGGGCCGGGTGGAAGACGGCAACACTGCCATGGACTTTGAACCGGAGGAGCTGAAACGGGGATCGAGCATCAGCTCCGGGTTTCACCAGTGCAGCTGGAAAAAACACACCATCAATCTGCTTGACACTCCCGGCGATCAGAACTTTTTTTCCGACTCGCGCAGTTGTATGCAGGCCGCCGACGGCGTTGTCGTGCTGGTCGATGCCGTGGATGGGGTGAAAGTGCAAACCGAGCAGGGTTGGGATTTCGCCAAACAGTTTGCCCAGCCGTGTATCATCGTCATCAACAAGCTTGACCGCGAGCGCGCTGATTTTAACCGGGTCTTCAAGGAAGCGGGCGAGCTTTTTAGCCCCAAGCCCATTATTTTACAGCTTCCCATCGGCACCGAGGAGGACTTCAAAGGGGTGGTGGATTTAATCAGCGGCAAGGCCTATGTTTACAATGCGGAGGGCAAACCAACGGTTGCTGAAATTCCGGCAGACATGCAGGAACTGGTGGAAAAGGAAAAAGAGAACCTGATTGAAAATATTGCTGAAGCCGATGATGAACTCGTGGAGCGCTATCTGGAAGGAGAAGAGCTCAGCGAGGACGACTTGAGGGCTGCGTTGCGAAAAGGCACTCTGGCCAGAACTTTCGTTCCGGTGGTATGCGCGGCGGCAACGAAAAATATCGGAATTGATCGGGTGCTGGAACTGGTTGTCGATGCCCTGCCCTCTCCGCTGGATCGCGGCCCGAAGACAGGTACGGACCCCGACACCGGCAACGAGATTGAAAGGGCACCTGATGAGAGCGAACCCTTTTCCGCCTTTGTCGTCAAAACACTGGCCGATCCCTATGCCGGACGATTGACGATCTTCAGGGTGGTTTCCGGGACCATCGGTGCCGACGGCTCCTTTTATAACTCAAACAAGGAAGCCCGGGAACGTTTTAATCAGCTGTTTACCATCACTGGCAAAGAACAAAAGCCCGCCACCGGCGCAGGACCCGGTTGCATTGTCGCGGTGGCCAAGCTGAAAGCAACGGTTACCGGCGACACCCTGTGCGATGAAGCCGCCAAAATTAAATATCAGTGCGTCGAACCTCTGCCCAGCGTGATGTCATTTGCAATCGAGTCCAAGTCAAAAGGCGATGAAGATAAAATTTTCATCTCTTTGAGCAAACTGCTGGAAGAAGATCCCGCCTTAAAGCTGGAACGAATTTCCGAAACCAAGGAAATCCTCCTGTCGGGCAGAGGACAGATTCACATCGAAACCGCCATCGAAAAACTCAAACGCAAATTCAACGTCGAAGCAGTGCTCAAAGCGCCTAAAATACCCTACCGGGAAACCATTAAAAAGAAGGTCAGGGTCCAGGGCAGGCATAAAAAACAGACCGGAGGTCATGGTCAGTTCGGCGACTGCTGGATACAGTTAGAGCCCATGCCCAGGGGCAAGGGCTTTGAATTTGTCAATGCCATCGTGGGAGGGGCAATTCCCAGAACCTACATCCCTGCCGTTGAGAAAGGCGTCATCGAAGCAGCCCGAAAAGGGGTTTTGGCCGGTTATCCCTGCGTGGATTTTAAGGTTACCCTGGACGACGGGTCTTTTCACGCCGTGGATTCATCGGAAATGGCGTTTAAAATCGCCGGATCCCTGGCCTTCAGAAAAGCAGTCGATCAGGCCCAGCCTGTACTGCTGGAGCCTATCATGACCGTCACGGTGACCACGCCCGATGATTACATGGGAGACATCATGGGGGATTTGAACGGACGACGCGGCAGGGTCCTGGGAATGGATAATGCTGGAAAAAATCAAATCATCAAGGCCCAGGTCCCCATGGCCGAGTTTCTGACCTACGCGCCGGATCTTCGTTCCATGACCGGCGGGCGCGGTATATATAGCATGGAGTTTTCCCACTATGACGAGGTGCCGACCCAGATCGCCGAAAAAATTATCGAAGAGGTAAACAAGAGTAAAGAATAAAGGTTCAGGGGTTCAAAGGTTCCAGGGTTCATAATTTGGGGCCACACTGGCAACAATTTGGATAAATAGGTATTTTTGAGGAGCACTTCAGGTCTTTTGTTTTTAACCCTGAACGTAGAACCCTGAACCTTTGAACGGTTACACTGTTTTAAATTCCCGCCAGATCACAATGCCGCTTTGCAGACGCATCCAGCATCGCCGGGAGTCCGCCGCGCTGTGCAGGTGTAAAACCAAAAGATTTGTGCCACACCTCATCGTCTTCCATGCAAAAATAAAGCAGCACATCGGGTGCAATCTCCCGGATGGCATCAATAATTTCCTGATAAATTCGGATTCGCAGCGGCTTGAAATACCGCATCTTGCCGTCGAGCCCCGGGATGAACTCGCCATAGACAATTTTCGATCCTGGGAAGCGCTTTTCGATAAGGGATTTCAGCGCGGGCATGAAACGAAACGTACCGAGGCTGATCCAAACGATGTTTTCCGGTGAAATAAGTGAAAACAATTTTTGGATGGTGAGTCGATAGTCAGCTTCACAGCCGTCATAAATGATGATGGGATCAAAATGAAAAGCCAGGGGGTATCCCCAGGAGGCACATCTCGCGGCGGCGGAAAGCCTGGCGTCCAGGGATGCAGTGCCACGCTCCTCGGATGCAATAACGTTGGGCGTGTTTAGCGACCAGGCCACGATGGTTTTGCGTTGGTGGTTGAGTTCGCGCAGGTTTTCAACGGCTGTGGTTTTTGTTTTCAGCTCCAGCACGGCATGGTTCTGGCAGGAGAAGGCCGGTACCAGTCGGTGGGCGAGATCGGTCCACAGCTCCCAGATCAGGCTGTCGGTGAACTCGCCGGTGCCGATCCGGTGAATGCTCTTTTGGTCGGCAAATATTTCATCAAGTTCATTGAATAGATCGCTGTGGTTTACAAAATACTGGAGTACGGGGGGATGAAAATATGACTGCAGGATACAGTATGAGCAGTCCATGTGGCAAAAAGTCCCGATGTGCAGAATTTTATAGCCACAGCACCTGTAGCAGCGGGTTCCCGGGCAGTCCCTGATAAAGGCGCCCTTGTTGCGGGTCAGAAAAAGAACTTCTTTTGCTTTTTTTACGGGATCGGCGGCTTTTGATATCCAGGCATAAACCGGATGAGCGTCCGTTACAATTTTGCCCGGCAGATTGAGTCGGCGCGAGATGGCGTCGGCCTGGGGTGTATGGGCTACCGCCTGTTCAATATATAATCTTTGAATCGGCATGGAAAGTCACCTCTAACAGAGTTCATCTTTTTTATCAAATGGTTCTGAACAGGAGGGGTAAGTTCTTAAAAAGTCAGGGTAACCCGCTGCCGATAGCAAGATCAAAATTATATTGCACGGGCCGAGTGCAACTTATTAAAGGTGTTACCAGGCGGGTGCACAGGCGTTTGGAGGGGTCAACGGGTAAGCCCGCGGGCAAAAATATCGAAGGCTGCATCCAGGGTGGGTTTTAAAACATCTTTTCCGCCATTGAGCATCCGATTGCTTTCTTCCCAGAGAACCACACCTGTGAACAAAGACCAGATGATTTTAGCAATGTCATCCGGCGGGTGAGTAAATATGCTACCGCCCTGCCGGCCATCACGAAATAATTGGGCCATAATCTTTAACGAATTGCTGGATAATTCCGTTATGCTTTCCAGCAGTGGAGACGAAAGATTTTTCAGGGCCTCACTGGATTGCAGGTGGAACATGCTGATCAGTACCATGGGGTCAAACTGGTACACATCATAGAGCGCCTCTTTGATAGCGGCAATTTTCTGTCGGGGATCAAGATCGTCACCGGCCTTTAAATCTTTTAGCCGAATGTTCAGATATTGCAGAATTCGTAATGAAAGCGAGGCGTACAGCTCGTCTTTATTCTTGAAATAAAGATATAGAGTTCCCGGACTCAACTCAGCTTCACGGGCGATATCCTCCATGGTGGATTTCGCGAAGCCCTTCCGGGAAAACACCCGTTTGGCGGCCACGGTAATCTGCTGGCGTCTTCTTTCACGCTCCCGATTTTTTCTTTCCTGTATTCCCATAATTTTTTGAAGTCTATTTATTTCATAGCAACGACTATAAATGATAGACATTGTTTGTCAAGTAATATTTATTCATTAACTTTAGTCACTTCTTTTCGTTCCATGATTTTGTGAATCGAAGGGTGACGGATGATTCTGTCCAGCGCGGTTTGGAGCATTTTAAGGCGATCAAGGTCGTCGAAGGTTAGTTGCAGGGCATAGGTGGTGCCCTCAAAGTTTTTTGGGGGGATTAATTTAAGGTTAGGCCCGAGCTTAAGCTCTTTTAAACGCTTTTCAAATTGTTGTTGCGCTTTTGAAATACCAGGATATCGCCAGTGATGCAGCAAGGAACGAATTTCCCGTGCATTACGTCCCCAGTCCGGATTGTCGTCGCTTAAAACTTTGCGAATCCGTCGATCCTGCAAAACATCTTGTATGCTAATATCTTCACGCCGGGAAATCTCTTTGACCAGGGTGAGCATTTCACGTTGTTTGTTAAGGCTTAACTTCAACAGTTGGAACAGGCGGGTAAATTCGACGGCATCGACCGCATCCATGGACCCAAGTTCAACTGCCATCGAAAGCGCCAGGCTGTCGTCCAGGATCCCCTCCTGAACCGGCAGCGGCAGGTGGACAAGGCCGATTATTTTATCAATGACGGATTGATTCGTTGGTAAACCAAGGGCTTGCGCCGCATGGACCAATTGCCGACGCTCTGGTAAGCAAGACGCCAGTTTCTGAAGACAGCGGGATATTTCAATCAGGTTCAGCGGTCTTTGAAGCGCATTGGCCGCGATCGCTTTCCGCAGACAGGCAAGCAGACCGGGATCAGGCTCCAGGACGACGGCCGGGATTTGTTTGTTCTTCAGTTGTCGGCAGGCAGCTATTCGTCGAAAACCACTGACAATGATAAAATTGCGTGCGGTTTTTTGTACCAGGATCGGAGGAGCGACCAGACCATCGATAGCGATGGAGGCCGCCAGGTCATCGGCATCGGTGCGCGTCGTGATGCGAAAGGTTTCGTCTGTCGGATCCACCCGGTCGAGGGGTATGATCGTATAATGCATTATAGACCGTAGTCGTCTCCGGTGAGTTGAATGAGCGCTTCCAGGTATTTTTTTCGGGTATTTTTGATGACATTTTCGGGTAACCGGGGGCCTGGCGGGTGTTTGTTCCACTGAATCGACAGCAGGTGATCTCGGACGTACTGCTTATCGTAGCTTTTTTGGGCGCCTCCGGGGCGGTAGGTTTGTTTGGGCCAAAATCGCGATGAATCCGGGGTTAAAACTTCATCGATAAGAATGATTTTATCGCCCATCAGACCAAACTCGAATTTGGTATCGGCAATAATAATGCCCTTTTCGGCGGCCAGTTCGGTGCCCTTTTTATAAATCGCCAGGCCCAGGTCCTTAATTCTGGCGGTGTGATCTTCGCCGATGCGTTTCACCGTTTCCGCATAATCGATATTGATGTCATGGGAGCCCACCTCTTCTTTTGTCGAGGGGGTAAAGATTGGATGCGGCAGTTTGTCGGATTCTTGCAGTCCGGAGGGTAATTGAATTCCGCACACGCTACCGGACTGCTGATACGCTTTCCAGCCCGAGCCGGAAATATAACCCCGAACCACGCATTCAATCGGCAAGGGGTCGGTTTTTTTCACCAACATGCTGCGACCCTGTAAGATTTGGGCATGGGGGCGGCAACTGTCGGGGTATTGTTCGACATCGGCAGTGACAACGTGATTTTCGACAATCGGTTTCATCACCTCGAACCAGAAAAGTGAAATTTGGGTCAGGATGATCCCTTTGTCCGGAATCGGATCCGGCATCACCACGTCAAAGGCGGAAATACGGTCCGAGGCTACCATTAGAAGGTGTTCACCAAGATCGTAAATGTCTCTTACTTTGCCGCGTTTGATCAGGTTCAGGCCTGAAAAATCGGTTTGACTTACCGGCGTGTGCATGTTGTTAGCTCCTTACTCATCCGACTGATCGGAAGATGTCTTTCCGGGTCCACCTTCGCTGATATATTTTTTGAACGCTTTAAGGAAAACCATGTCTAAAAGATATGGATCTCTATCCTACTTGACGCCCCTCTGTCAACACCAGACAGGCACATAAATGGTTGACAAGCGCATTATTTATGGTAACTCAAGTCGTGTACGCCCGAAACCGGACAGATCGGTTGGGGCGAGCGGAAATGAAGATGAACACTGATAAAGGAGGGGTATCATGGATAAAAAAGTAACTGTTGTCGGGGCTGGCAATGTCGGGGCCACAGTGGCCCAACGGCTGGCCGAAAAAGAATTGTGCGACGTGGTGTTGGTGGATATCATCGAGGGGGTTCCCCAGGGAAAGACGCTGGATTTAACCGAAGCGGCTCCCATCGAGAAGCATGATTCACATCTGATCGGGGTCAACGGGTATGATGCCACGGAGGGATCGGATATCGTGATTGTTACCGCAGGCATTCCACGAAAACCCGGTATGAGCAGGGATGATCTGATCAGCACCAATGCGGGAATTGTAAAAAATGTTACCGAACAAATCACCTCCCGTTCGCCGGAAGCGGTGATCATCATTGTCAGCAATCCCCTGGATGCCATGTGCCATGTTGCTTATGAGGCCAGCGGTTTCCCCAAGCAGCGGGTCATCGGTATGGCCGGGGTGCTGGATTCGGCACGATTCAGGGCGTTTATCTCCATGGAGCTCAATGTTTCTGTTGAAAACACACACGCTTTTGTACTTGGCGGTCACGGAGACAGCATGGTGCCTCTGCCGCGATACTCGACGGTGGCCGGCATTCCGATCACCGAGCTTCTTTCTCAAGAACGCATCAATGCCCTGGTGGATCGCACGCGAAACGGCGGGGCGGAAATTGTCGGGCTGTTGAAAACCGGCAGCGCTTATTATGCGCCGGCATCCGCTGCCGTTGAAATGGCGGAATCCATTCTCAAGGATAAAAAGAAAATTTTACCCTGTGCCGCCTACCTGGAGGGGGAGTACGGGTTGCAGGGTTTATTTATCGGTGTGCCGGTAAAACTGGGAGCCGGTGGTATTGAACAAATTATTGAAATCACCCTCACCGGCGAGGAGCAGCAGGCCTTGCAGAAATCAGCAGACGCCGTGCAGGAGCTCAAGGATCTATTGAAGACGTTGGGATAAAAGAAAGGAAAGGTACAGGGTTCAAGGTACAGGGAAAAGAAAGATTCAATGTTTGGGGTTCGTGGACAGTGCTTTTTGGATTGATTCAGCTACCTTGCGATTGAATCCGGGCAGGCTGGAGATTTCTTCAACAGAGGCCGCTCGGATTTTTTTTAAGCTTCCGAAATATTTAAGTAAAGCGGACTTTCTTTTAGGTCCTACGCCGGCAATTGTGTCCAGCACGGACTGTAATGATCTTTTTGAACGGCGCTGGCGGTGATAGCCAATTGCAAAACGGTGCGCTTCATCCCGAATACGCTGCAGAAAAAGCAGCAATTCCTGCTCCCGTCCAAAACTTACCGGATTGGCCCGTGCCGGTTTAAAAATCTTATCCTGGGTCTCGCCTTTTTTCTCATCCTTTTTGGCAATGCCGATCAGATCGAAGCACCCGTCCAGTTTCAACTCCCGGATCACGGCCCTGGCGATGTTCAACTGTCCCTTGCCGCCATCTACCATCAATAAATCCGGATAAGCAGTTGAGGCGGTTGTTTTTCCCAGGCGGCGTTTGAGAACTTCATTCATGTAAGCATAATCATCCTGTCCGGCAACGGTCTGGATGCGATATTTTCGGTAAAGGGACTTGCGGGCAAGGCCATTTTCAAAGACCACCATTCCGGCCACCGGTTCGGTACCGGAAATGTTGGAGTTGTCAAAACATTCAATGCGTTGCGGCAAGCGCTGCAATTTCAGTTTTTGTTGCAGCCGTCGCAAAAGATCCATTTCGGCGTCGCGTTGCGCCAGGATGTTTTTCAATTCATTTTGCGCATTGCGTTGCGCCAGCTTCACCAGGCGTGCTTTTTCTCCCCGGACGGGCCGGTGGAGGCGAACATTTCGTCCCTTTAGACCTTTCAGCAGGTCTTCGATCAGGCGGACGTCTTCCAATTTTGCCGCCACCAGCACTTCCGAAGGCACAAAAGGGTGGCGCTCATAATATTGCCGGATAAATGCGTCCATCAATTCCTGTTTTCCCGGCATGGTTTCAGAAAAGCTGTAATGCCGGCTTGCGGTGAGAAATCCCCCGCGCACTGAAAGGACCGTTACGACAGAATGCGCCCCGGACTGTTCGGCGGCAAACACGTCCCGGTTTCCGAAATCGGTTGTGACTGCAATCTGTTTTTCAATGGTGCGTTCAAGGGAAAAAATTTTGTCCCTCAGCCGGGCCGCCTGTTCAAACGCCTGGGTATCGGACGCCGCCGCCATTTCTTTTTTAACCTTTTGAATCAGGTCCGGTGTGCGTCCTTTTAAAAACATGATGGCCTCATTGACCTGTTCCCGGTAGTCTTCAGGTTGTACATCCAGACAACATGGCGCCAGGCAGCTGTTCATCTGGTAGTGCAGGCATGGCCGCGTCCGGTTGCGAAATTCCCTGTCGCGGCATTTGCGCAGCTTAAAAGTTTTGTTGATGGTCCGCAAGGTCTCCCGAACTGCCTGGGCGGAGGCAAAAGGACCAAAATATTGAGCGCCGTCGCGGGGGGTCTTTCTGACTATTGAAAAATTGGGGTATTTCTCGTTCAGATCGATACGCAGCGAGGGGTAGCGTTTGTCGTCCTTTAAGACAATATTATAGCGCGGTCTGTGGCGCTTGATAAGATTGGACTCCAGGATAAGCGCTTCTTTTTCCGTGCGCGTAATGATGGTTTCCAGATCGCGTATTCTGGTGACCAACATGGCTGTTTTTCCATCCATTCGAGGGGAATTTTTAAAATAGGAGGCCAGTCGTTTTTTCAGGTTCCGGGCCTTGCCGATGTAAAACAACCAGCCGGCCGCATATTTCATAAGATAGACGCCCGGTTCACCCGTCACCCGCTGGATATTTTGCTGGATGTTTTGCTGTTGGTTCATGGATTGGAATAATTAAAACAATTCGCCAATGTCAGTTGTCCGTCGTCCGTTGTGAATTCCTGTAACCGCCAATGGAATGCAATTACGATTCCAATACCATCAACTCCTGCAGGGCCTTGATCTGATCTCTCAAATCGGCCGCTTTTTCGAATTCAAGCTCCCGGGCTGCCTGCTTCATTTCCCTTTTCAGGGACTTTATGACGTCATCGATGTCATCCAGGGCCCGGTATTGCGCCAGGGTTTCAGCCACCTGGTCTTTGGCGGTCTTTTTCTGTTCATTGCTGAAGTCAAAGATGTTTGCGATATCTTTGCGGATAGTTTCCGGGGTTATATTGTGGACCCGATTGTATGCCTGCTGGATCTCACGGCGCCGATTGGTTTCGTAGATAGCCTGTTTCATGGAAGCTGTGATCTTGTCGGCATACATAATGACCGTCCCGCGAACGTTTCGTGCCGTACGCCCGCAAGTTTGTATCAGCGATCGGGCTGAGCGCAAAAATCCCTCTTTATCGGCGTCCAGGATTGCCACCAGGGAAACTTCGGGTATGTCGAGGCCCTCACGCAAAAGATTGATCCCCACCAGGACATCAAATTTGCCGGTTCTCAGATCCCTGATGATATCCATGCGTTCAAGGGTGCTGATGTCGGAATGCAGATAACGAACCTGGAGTCCCAGGTCACAGTAGTACTCGGTGAGATCCTCCGCCATACGCTTGGTAAGCGTCGTTACCAGGACCCGTTCATTGCGCCGGCAGCGAAGTTGGATTTCATCCAGCAGATCATCGACCTGGTTCTTGGCACTGCGCACGTCAATCATCGGGTCAATCAGTCCGGTGGGCCGGACGATCTGCTCGACCAGAGTATCATTGGCCCTGGAAAGCTCATATTCGGACGGAGTTGCCGACACGTAAATCACCCGGGAAATCTTCGCCTCGGTTTCAGCGAACTTTAAAGGCCGGTTGTCCAGGGCGGACGGCAGGCGGAAACCGTATTCCACCAGGGTTTGTTTGCGGGAGCGATCCCCGCGGTACATGCCGCGCAACTGGGGTACGGCAATGTGGCTTTCATCGATGACCATCAGAAAATCATCCGGAAAATAATCCAGCAGCGTCGGCGGTGGTTGACCGGGTCGGCGACCGGTCAGGTGACGGGAATAATTTTCGATTCCGTTGCAATAGCCGAGTTCCTGCATCATTTCCAGGTCGAAATGGGTACGCTCTTCGATACGCTGGACTTCAATCAGTTTGCCTTCGTTGCGAAAATAATCAATTCGTTGCTTCAACTCGTCAATTATGGTGGCCGTTGCTTTTTTCAGGGTCATCTTACTGGTCACATAGTGGCTGGCCGGAAAGATGGTCGCACGGTTAAGAGACTTGAGGACTGTCCCCCGCAGTGCATCGATTTCGGAAACAGCCTCGATCCGGTCTCCGAAAAAATCGATCCGCAGCGCTTTTTCTTCTTCGTAAGCCGGAAAAACCTCTACCCGGTCCCCGCGGACCCGGAAAACCCCCCGGTGAAAATCCGTGTCGTTGCGTTCATAATGGATCGCTACCAGCTTGAATAGAAATGCATCGCGTTCGAATGGCATGTCGTTTTCGACATCCACCCGCATGTCCAGGTAATCTTCAGGAGCGCCCAGTCCGAATATGCACGAAACACTGGCCACGACCACGATGTCGCGACGGGATAAAACCGAACGGGTGGCCGAATGGCGCAGTTTGTCGATCATTTCATTGATGGATGAATCTTTCTGGATGTATGTGTCACTGGAAGGGATGTAGGCTTCCGGCTGGTAGTAGTCGTAATAGCTGACAAAATATTCAACGGCATTTTCGGGAAACAGCTGCCGGAATTCCTGGTAAAGCTGGGCTGCCAGAGTTTTGTTGGGAGCCAGCACCAGAGTCGGTTTATTGATCCGGGCGCTGACATTGGCCACCGTAAATGTTTTACCGGA
>JAOZSC010000031.1 GCA_029939875.1 Desulfobacterales bacterium | reverse complement strand
ATCCGGAGGTCGCAAAAAATCAATCATATCGCCCCCGACAAGCAACGGACAACTGACGACGGGCAATGGACCAATTGGGTAAGGATGCGCGGATAATCATGAGTGGACCGCTGGCAACAGACAGTGAAGTTCAAACTCGGCCGGTGAAGCGGGACAGAAATTTCCGGGGCCCGCTGGAGGACCTGCGTCGGGAACTGGCCCTATTCCGGATTACCACCAGCCCCCTTTGTCCGGGTTTCAACTTCGACCGATGGTTAGCCGATGTTAGATCCTGCTCGATGATCAAGGAAAACGCCCGTAGACGCGTGTATTTTCTGCAGACGCCGGGCGGCGGGTATTTTATCAAGTGCAGCATACTGGAGCGTCGCAAGGACCGGCGGCGTCATTTTTTGCTGCCTGCCAGAAAATGGGCCGAGTGGCGCAATCTGCACCGGTTGAGAAAAGCTGAAATTCCCGTCGCGCAGCCCCTTGCCAGGGGATATAAAAGACAACCGTATCCCGGGGCCTTTTTTCTGCTGACCGAACAGGCGCCCGGGGCACCGTTAAAATTTTGCGAACTTGAACAGGTGCAACGCCTCGGTAAATATGCAGCCGGCCTGCACGCTGCCGGGATGGTTCATGCCGACTTGAACCGCAGCAATCTTCTGGTAACCGCTGCCGGTAGACTCTGTCTCATTGATGTTCAGGAAGTCTTTTTTCTGCCCTGGATACCGCACCGGCTGCGGGTGTACAATCTTGGGAAAATAATTTTTTACCTGGCGCCACTGGAAGACTTGCAGCAGTGGACATCTGAATTTTTAAAAGGCTACAACCGGCGATGGAAAAAAACGGTAAGTTTGGCGGAAGCATTGCGGGCCGCCGAATACCATCGGCGGCGGCGATACCGTTCGCGGTCCAAACGGTGCTGTAAAAACAGCAGCCAATTTGAAATCGTTCACCATCAGAACCTGAGCGGATATAAACGCAGGGATTTTAACTGGGGTGTGCAGGAGCTTCACCTGGCCACAGAGCAGGGAAAAACGTTAAAGGCGGACCATGTCCTCGTTTATCAGGGAGTCTGCGTCAAGCATCAACCCCGGAAGATGTTTCACCAGGATCGCTGCCTGGCGAGTTGGAAAATGTCCCGGGCCCTGAAGGTGCGTGGAATTGGTGTGCCGCGGGCGCTGGGCTACTATGCTCAAAAGGAAAGAAGCTGGTTTATATCCGCATATCTGGCAAACAGCGTGCATTTGAACGATTACCTCTCCACGCTGACCGACAGGGGGAAAAAGCGCCGGGCCTTGAAAAAGCTGGCCCTGCTGGTGAAAAAATGTCACGATAACCGCGTCTGGCAACGGGATTTCAAATCGAGCAATATTTTATGTTGCAACGGTGATTTTTACATGGTTGACCTTGATGCGGTAAGAATTTGTCACCTGAGCGAAAACAAAAAGATCATCAACCTGGCCCAGCTAAACGCATCGTTGAGCAATGCGGTGACCATCAAAGACCGACTGCGTTTTTATTATTATTATTCGGCTGGCCGACCGTCTACACGGCCGCAAAGACGCACGGTCTACCGCAAAGTCTGGGAGATTAGCCGTACAAAAAATACGGCGATTTACAATCTGGACCTTGAGAAGCTGTGCTGGCCTGATCCGGGCCGGCGGCCATAGGCAACGGTAAAAAAAAGTGAGATCCGTCAGCATTATTATTCCCAACTGGAACGGGAAAGATCTGCTACGCTCCTATCTGCCTTCGGTGCTGGCTGCCGCAGCGCAATACGGGGGGCAAGCTGAAATTGTCGTGGTGGATGATGGCAGCAGCGACGGGTCGGTGGATATGCTGCACAGGAAATTTTTCGGGGTAAAGGTAATCGCGCACCGGCGCAACAAAGGATTCGGCCGTGCATGCTGGTCGGGGGCCGCGGCCACCGGGCAAGCGGTGCTCATTTTTTTAAATTCCGATGTCAGCGTTGAACCGGATTTTATCGAGCCGCTGGTCAACTATTTTGAGGATCCGTCGGTTTTCGCCGTCTCGCCGTTGATCTTCAACGATAACGGCACACTCAGCGATGTCACCATCAGCATCCCCTATTTGCGGCGGGCCAAGATTCGCTATCGGCCGTTTCCGGTAGACTGCCTGCTGGCAAAAAATGCGGTTTTGGCACAGCCGTGGGTTACCCTGTTTCCAATCGGCGGCGCCTTTGCCGTGGATCGCCGCCGGTTCATGCAGTTGCAAGGTTTTGATGATCTGTTTGCGCCGTTTTACTACGAAGATACCGATCTTGGCTTTCGTGCCTGGCGCCGGGGCTGGAAATGCATTGTGGCGCCTGGATCGAGAGTAACCCATTTCCATCGGGGTACCATTGCGCGCACATTCAGCCAGTATAAAGTGCGCGCCATTCGCAAGCGCAACCGACTGCTGTTTCATTGGAAAAATTTTACTTCCCCCGGGCTTTTGCGCCGGCATCTTTTAATGCAGTTGCTGCGGCTTTGTTACCGGCCCTTTTGTCTCGACACTATGATTGTCGTGGCCACCGCTTTTGCACTGGGATCCTTCGGCAAAGCCATGGACCGCCGTCGCGTGGAGCAACGGTATACGGTGTGTTCCGAGGAGGAAATTTTTCGAATGATTGCGGCTGCCAATGACGAAAACCGCCGAATGATCCCGACACCTGCAGCTTCCTGCTTGGGCGTGTCGAAAGTTCAGGAGGGCAATTAGCCAATGCGGATCGGTATCATCGCCAAATCAAAACGGCATACGCGAATTTATTATTATTTCAAAAAAGCGTTTGAAAAGCAGGGGCACAAAACGCTGTGGATCAAATATTCAAAATTAAAATCCTACCTGGGTGCCAAACTGGCTACCGCAGCAACTGAAAAATTATTGTTCGGTTTTAAAACGCAATTGCTTTTTTTCCATGGCCGGGATGTGCCCTATGACCTGCTCGTGCGTCTGAAAGACCGGATGCCGGTGGTGATGTACTATGATGACTGCATCAAGGGTTCCGGAGATCGTCTTGAAGAAGTGATTCGCTTTGGCCGGCAGGCTGATGTCATGTACCTGACCAATCGCGGAGAAGTTTCAACCTACCGGGAGCGAGGAGTAAACGCCCGCTTCATAACCGGCGGCTGCGATCCTGATGCCCATCGCCGGGTCAAAGCGGTGGGAAAAATTTACCAGAGCGAGGTGGCTTTCATCGGAAAGCCCAACACCGCCGGGCGGGTGGAGCTGATACGTGAAATCAACCGGCGTTTTGACCTCAAGCTATGGGGGGACGGGTGGGAGCAATTTGGTCTGAAAGCTGTGGCCCGGCACGTTTACGCATCCGGGTACCGCAAGATATGCGCGGGGGCTAAAATTGTTCTGGGCTGGAATATCGATCCCACGGTGGATCTGTATTTTTCCAACCGCACCTGGTATACGCTGGGATGCGGTGGGTTTTTGCTGACCCTTTATTGCCCGTCGCTGGAAGAACTGTTCGTGCGCGGCGGCGAGCTGGACTGGTTTGAATCCAGCGAGGAATGCTGCCGGAAAATTCAGTATTACCTCGATCACGATGAGCAGCGCCTGAAGATTGCCGACACCGGCTATCGGCTGGCCCATGGAAAATACAGCTATGAAAAAATGGCGGCAAAAATCGTCAACGATATTTCCCGCGAACTACAGGCGCCGGCGTTATGAAAATCCTTCATCTGAATACTGAAAGGACCTGGCGCGGGGGAGAGCAGCAGACCCTTTATCTGTTGGAGGCACTTAAAAAAAGAAATATTTTTTGCCACCTGGTCAGCCCGCCGGGATCTTTGCTGGCCCAAAGAGCGCTGGCGGCCGGGCTGGAGGTGTTTCCCGTGGCCATGCACGGTGAAATCGACCCTTTGGCCTGTCGCCGGATTCGCCGGCTGATCAAGCGGTTTCACTATGACATTATCCACTGCCACACCTCCCACGCCCACAGCCTGGGATTTTTTGCCTCCATGGGTTGGCCGATCTGTCGCCTGGTCACGCGCCGGGTGGATTTTTCCATTTTCCGTCACAGCTTTCTAAAACTCAGCGGTATCAAGTACCGGCGAATGGCGGATTATTACATTGCCATATCTGATTATATCAAGGAGGTGATGGAAAAAGACGGCATTGATGCCGGCCGTATTTTCGTGGTGCACAGCGGTATCGATCCGCAGCGGCTGTCCGCGGACTCCGGCAGCCATCTGATCGACGAATTTGACCTGCAGGCTGATGAACGGGTGGTCATCAACGTTGCCCACCTGGCCGGGCACAAGGGGCAACAGTACCTGGTGCGGGCGATTCCGCATGTTCTGAAAAAGATTCCCCGCGTGCGTTTTTTTATTGTCGGTGGGGGGCAACTGATGTCCGAACTCAGACAACTGGCGGCATCCCTGGGCCTGGGCCGGGAGCTTGTTTTCACTGGTTTTCGGCAGGATGTGGGGGGGTTTTACAAAATTGCTGATCTTTTCGTCATGAGTAGTATACAGGAGGGGCTGGGCACCGCGGTGCTGGATGCCCTGGCGCTTGAAAAACCGGTGGTAGCCGCAAATTCGGGGGGACTTGCCGAGATCATCCACGATGGCCGGACCGGGCGCCTGGTGGCTGCGGCCGACCCCATGGCTCTGGCCCGCGGGATAATTGACCTGCTTGAGCATCGCGAGATGGCCGGGCAGATGGCCCGGCGCGGCAAGGCGATGGTTGAAGAAAAGTTTTCCATCGAAGCCATGGTGGGAAAAAACATCGCCGTCTACCGCCGGCTGCTGTCCCGGCAGCAGCAATGAACTGAATCGAAGGTGTGAATTGACCGGCGCATGATATTTTCTTCCAACCGGTATGAAACCATGCCGCAGGAGCGTGTCCCTTGTTTGGCACGAGCTGTTGTCAGATGAGGAAATGGCGTGGAAAGCTGGGGGTGTTAGGCCATACCAGTCAACTTAATCAACTAATCAACCCAATTAACCATTTACCATTCAACCATATCCTGAACATGAAAAATCCCGTGAAAATATCGGCGGTCATTATTACTTACAATGAAGAGGCCAATATCGGCCGCTGCCTTGAATCACTGGAGGGGGTGGCGAACGAAATTGTGGTTGTGGATTCGTTTTCCACGGATCAAACGGCTAAAATTTGCAGCCAAAAGGACGTTGATTTTATCCAGCATGAGTTCCAGGGCCATATCGAGCAAAAAAATTATGCCGCCGCCCGCGCCGGCAATGACCGCCTTTTATCCCTGGATGCCGATGAAGTGCTTTCTGAAAACTTGCGGCAGTCCATTCTATCGGTAAAAGGCAACTGGCAGGCCGATGGTTACCGTCTGAACCGGCTGACCAATTACTGCGGCCGCTGGATTCGGCATTGTGGCTGGTACCCGGACAGCCGGATTCGGCTGTGGGACCGGCGCAAAGGACGCTGGGGAGGGGTAAACCCCCACGATCATGTGAACATGAATCCCGGCTGCCGTATCAGTGGTCTGGACGGAGATTTGCTGCACTACTCCTATCCCAGCATCGGCCATCATATTTCCCAGATCAACCGTTTTTCCGATATCGCCGCCCGGGCCGCCTTCGACCGGGGCCGAACATCCAATATTTTATTTGATATCTGCTTGAACCCGACCCTGACTTTTTTTAAAAAATATTTATTAAAGCTGGGCATTCTGGATGGCTACGAAGGTTTGGTGATTTCGGTCAACACCGCTTACGGAAAGTTCGCCAAATATACCAAGCTGCGCCAGTTGGAACAAGAAAAGCAACCACGGCGGTAATTTCTGCTACATTGTCGCGTAACAATCCACGATTTTGGCTATAAAACGCTCGGGGTTCAGCACGGTTTGCGCAAACTGCCGCGCGGCCCGACCGCAGTTAAGCCGAAAATCCTTTTCCCGGGTCATGGTCACCATGGCCTGGGCTAGATCCGATGGCCGTTGCCCGATCAGCATACCGGTCTGTCCATCGCGGATCAGTTCGGGTAAAATTCCCCGGCGCGTGGCAATTACCGGTTTGCCGCAGGCCAGGGCCTCGCGCACCGCCCGGCAGGATCCATCGCTGCCGGGCTGCAGGAAAATCTTATAATCGAAAAGATTGACGACCTCCCGGTAGTCGTCCCGGCGATACCCGGTAAAGATAACATTTTTTTCCAGTCCCCTTTGTTTTACCGGGCGGCGGGCCACTGTATCGATGTGGGTGCCACGGCCCACAATTAATAATTTAAATTCAGGGATTTGTTTTACGACCTGTTCCAGTGCATTTAGCAATAATTCAAAATTGCGGTGTTTCTGCACCCGCGCCACAATTCCGGCCACCGGAACCTGGGCGGTAAGGCCAAATTGTGCCAGTATTTTTTCGTTTTTGGCATGGGGATAAAACCGGTCAGGATCAACGGGGATGTCGATTTGCTCAATCCACTTGTCCGGAAAAATTTTTGCAAGATAGGCCTGCATTTTTGCGGAAACCGTCAGAATTCTTGCGGTTCGGCGGAAAAAAAACCGTCGCCGCAGGTTCAGCGGGGAAGGCTCGCCGTCGTAGCAGGTGGTGACCGTACGCCGCCCGAAACCGGCCAGCACAGCTGTTAACGTGTCGTTGTCCTGGTGGCTGTGAATCAGATCGATGCGGTTGCGGGCGACAATTTTGCGCAGAGCCCGAATGTCAGGCAGGGTGGTCCAATTCAGGTGTTTATTGAGAAACAGCCCCGGAACGAACGCGAGTCCACGTTGGACGGCCTTGGCGTACAGGTGATTTTGCGAATTCTTGCGGCGTGCACAGGCAAAACTGGCCTTCAGTGCTTTTTGGGATTGCAGCCAGGATACCAGGTTCAGGGCGTGGTCGGCCGGGCCGGTCCATTTATGGTTGCTGTATAGATGAAGGACGTTTTTCACATTTATCCTGCAGTTTGGTTGTTTCCCAGGCTGGCAACGATGCAGTGGCATGCTGTTGCGGTTCCCCCCCGGCGGGCGTTTACGAAGTGCAGCGCCTTTTCAATCACCGTTTCACGCGCCGGTGGACGGTCGAGGTTCTTTAAAAGCAGTTCGGCCGCCTCCTTCCAATCATGGGCAACTTTTAGCAGCCCGGAATCGATAATCTCCAGTCCCACCCAGGCAAAGTTTTCCCACCAGGGGCCTATAACAGGAATGATCCCGCTGACAAGTGCTTCCAAAAAATTCTGGCCACCCAGAGGGGCCAGGCTACCACCGACAAAAGCGGATGCGCCAAGTTGGTATGCGGACAGCAACTCTCCGATGGTGTTCCAGACGACAACGGTGCCGGGAGGCACCCGCCCGACGGTTTCGGATCGAAGGCACCAACGGATTTTGGCCTGATCCAGCCGCTGCTGCCAGCCGTCGACGCGGTGCATGTGTCGGGGGAACAGCCCGATGATGGCCCGGGGGCGGCGGGCAATCACCTGGCGGATGATTTTTGCGACCAATGCTTCTTCCTCGCGTCGGATTGAAGCCAATACAAGAAAAGGGCTTTCCGGCGGCAGCAGGGTCTGCAGCGCATTTTGGGCGTCATTGCCGGCTACCGGGGCGGCCAGGCGGTCAAATTTCATATTGGCCATGATTTCAACCCGCTCCGGGCCGAACAGGCTGGCAAAACGCTTTGCCTCAGCGGGAGAAATCACCAGAATTTTATCCGGTTGGAGAGCCCGCCAAACAGACGGCCACAGCCGATAGCGCTTCAGGCTTTTGTCCGTCATGCGACCGTTGATGATCAGGACCTTGCTGCCGGAGTTTTTCAAGGCTTGCAGAAGCCCCGGCCAGATTTCGGTTTCCAGAAGCACCATGACTGCAGGCTGGATGCTGCCAACAGCGGTCTGCATCAAGGATGGTTGGTCGAACGGAAAATAGCGCACCTGTGTGCGAGCCCGCTTGTTTGCGGCCGGCAAATCGGAAAAACCCCGGGTGAGGACATCAATGCCCTGGCGGGTGCCGGAGGTCACCAGGACGGTAACCGGATGAGAAAGCTCCAGGGCCCTGACCAGTTCTACCGCCAGAAATGACTCGCCCACCGAAGCGGCCTGGATCCAGATATCGGCCGCGGGAAGCCCTTTTTTCAATGTGCGCTGCTCATAGCCTTCAGCCAGGCGGTGGTTGCGGCGAAGCCAGGGCAGGGCAAGGCGCCAGCCTAAATCATAAAGCTGAAAGGCGATTTTATGGGTTCGGGCGCTGGGCATGGCTGATTATACTATTTTAATGCTGTCTGCCTGTCAAAGGTTTCTTGATCAGGATGTCGAAGCAGGTGTGATCGACAGCAGATTTTTCTCTCCAACCAGGGACAAGGCGCGGCATTGACAGTGCAAAGATTGTCTGTTACTGCTGAAAGCCTGGTTTTCAGTCCAACGGAAAAGGATCGCAATGACACCCGATTCAGATGACTGCAATTTAGCGTGCACCTTGGTTTCGAGCGCTTCCGACGGTGTGCGCCGGGCGCGTATCGCCACGATAAAACCGGCGCATATTGTCAGGCTCGGATGGCTGCTGGGCCGCTGCGTGTATGCTTTGGATGGCCCGCACCGGCGGATCATACGGCGCAACCTTGAATTTGCCTATCCCCGGTGGTCCGGGGAAAAGATAACCCGGATCTGCCGCAGTGTTTTTCAGAATCTATGCACGACATTTCTGGAAATCTGTCAGATGTCCGCCATGTCGCGGCAGGACCTGTTGAACCGGGTCGAGGTGGTGGGCGCCGCACATCTAGAGGCTTCGCTGGAAAGAAAAAAAGGATTGATTGTTGTCGGGGCGCACCTGGGAAACTGGGAAATGGGCTTGCAGTGTGGCTGCTGTTTATTGCAACAGCCCATTTTAGGGGTTGCCAAAAAAATTCGTTTAGAATCACTGAATCGCCAGGTTCACCGTATTCGGACCCGTTTTGGCATAAAAGTTATCTATAAAAAAGGAGCATTGCCCGAAATGCGGGGCATCCTGCGCCAGGGGGGGGTGCTGGCTTTGCTGGTGGACCAGAGTCGACGGTCGGAAGGCGTGGAGGTCACATTTTTTGGCCAACGGGTGACGGCCACCCCGGCGGTCGCATTTCTATCCCTTCGGTGTCAGAGCCCGGTGCTGCCCATGTTTTGCATCCGGCAACCCGACGGACGATTGTTCCTCGAGGTCAAGGCTCCGCTGGAAATGAAGCGCACCGGAGACTTGCGGGCTGATGTGCAGACCAATACCCAGTTGATAACCGATGTGGTGGAGCAGGCGGTGCGCCGCTATCCCGACCAGTGGCTGTGGGCTCACAAACGCTGGAAAAAGTACTATCCGCACCTGTACCCCGAGTACCTGGCCCGCAGAAAACGGCGCCATGCAAGAAAAGGTCGGTAGAATCAGGCAACAGACAGACACAATGCGCCTTAATTTCATAAATACTATTACCTGAAAAGTCTCACCGCTGAGCACGCAGATAAGTTATAGCCCTTAAGAACAATCACGCCCTCTATGGTCTCGGCGATCTGCAGCGATTGCTTCGTCGTAAATTTCTTCCATGCGGCCAACGTTTTTTTTGACATTAAAAGTTTTTTCCACCAACTTTCGGCCATTGGCGGCAAATCCGGCGGCCAGGGCAGGATCATCAATCAGCCGCGCCAGGGCTTCGGCCAGGCCCGGCGCGTCGCGTTCGGCAACCAGCATTCCGTGCACACCGTCCTTAAAGGTTTCCGCGATACCCGCGTGATCAGTGGTGATTACCGGCACCCCGCTGGCCAGGGCCTGCTTGGTGACCATGGACAGTTCGTCGCGTTCGCCATGGCGGCCGGTCAGGCTCGGCAGGATAAAACAATGAGCCCGACAGTACTCGTCGGCCAGCGTCGCGTATGGTACATAGCCTGTGATCTTGACGCGGTTTTCCAGAGCAAGGCGCCGGATGCGTTCTTCCAGGTCTGCCCGCAGGGGTCCGTCGCCGATGATGCGGCAGTTGAGGTGGGGGAAACGCTCCTTGAGCAGCCCCATGGCCTCGATGAGGTAGCGGATTCCTTTTTTTTCCACCAGCCGCGCTACGGTGACCACCTTAAATAGCGCGGGATCCGGTTGCTCCTGCCGGGGTGGAAATTCATCCGGATCGATGCCCACGTCAAGTACCCGTATCTTGTGCGCCGGGCAGCCTAGTTGCTCGATTTCGGCGCCCATGCCTTTCGAAAGCACCAGAAAGAGAGCACCGTCAGAAAAAATTTTTCGGCGGCCTTTTTTTCGCCGGATTTTTGGGATGTCGTGACCGTAAAAATAGGTGATTAACGGGATGCCGAAGTGGCGTGCCGAACGGGACAGCTTTGAGGCCATGCCGCCGAAATGGGCATGAATGACATCGGGAGACTCCCGCGCGATTATTTTTTCATAAAAGGGCATACGCCTGAACAGCGGAAAACAGACTTTGCGGTTCCAGTAGCGGCTGATCCAGCTCTCATCGGCCAGGGAATAAATGGGTGCAAAGGGGAATACCTCCAGGTTAATCGGTTTTTTCTGGGTCAGTACCGATGCGCGAAAGCGCTGCAGGTGGATCAGTTGGTCATAAATAAAGGTCTGGGTGAGAATATTGTATTGGGTGAGGGCGAAAAGGACTTTTTTCATTTCTGGTCCTGGGACAGCCATTTTTTGATAAGCCCGGCGACCCGTTGGATTTCGGTTTCCGTAATCCAGGGAAAAAGCGGCAGGGAAAGAATCTGTGCCGTGCATTGTTCGGTGACCGGCAGTTGCACAGGGGCTGTTGTCAGTCCGGCAAAGGCCGGCTGGCGATAAAGCGGTACCGGGTAATGAATGTTCGTCATAACGCCGCTGGTTTTTAAAAAACGGCCGAGACCCTCGCGGTCCGTCACGCGGATGACATACAGGTGGTAGACATGCCTGGCATCCTGCTGCTCGACGGGCAGAACAATGGGCAGGTCGTGGAGAAGTTCGTGATAGATCCCGGCCCATGCGCGTCTTTTCTGGTTCCAGGCGTCCAGATATTTGAGCTTGACCCGTAAAACGGCGGCCTGCAGTTCATCGAGCCGGCTATTGTAACCCATGACGAGATGCTCGTATCTGCCGCGCTGGCCGTAGTTTCTCAGCATCCGCAGCCGGTCGGCCAGGTCGGCATCGTCGGTGGTGACCATGCCCCCGTCGCCGTAGCAACCCAGGTTTTTGCTTGGATAGAAACTGAAACATCCTATGTCGCCCAGAGCACCGGTTTTTTTTCCCCGGTAGGCGGCGCCGTGGCTCTGGCAGGCGTCCTCGACGATGAATAGCCCACGGCTGCGGGCCGCGGAGACAATGGGTGCCATGTCCGCCGGATGCCCGAAAAGGTGCACCGGCAGGATTACGCGGGTTTTTGCGGTTATCTTCTGGGATAGTTTTTCTGGATCCAGGGTGTGGGTGCGTTCGTCGATGTCGCAAAAAACCGGTTGGGCGCCTGTGGCGGCAATGGCCATGGCGGTGGCCGCGGCAGTATTGGCCACGGTGATCACTTCATGGGCTGGACCGATTTCCAGTGCGCGCAGGGCCAGGTGAAGCGCTGCCATGCCCGAGCCGACACCCACCGCAAATCTGGTTCCAATAAAAGCGGCAAATTCCTGCTCGAAGGCCGCCACGTTTTCTCCCAGCACGAAAAAGGCGTTGTTTAAAACCCCGGCCAGGGCCCGGTCGATGTCGTTTTTGATACTCTGGTATTCACGTTTGAGATCCAGCATGGGAATCGTCATGGTTTCGATCCTCCACCGCGTGCTGGGCCCTGTCTTTTGAATCCAAAAAAATCGATAGAATTCCTTACTTCGATATTCGACATTCGGCATTCCCTGTTCAATATTTATCCGCCTTTGGAGAATTTTCACTTATGCCGGTGTTTTGCTACCAGTAGTGTTCCCGGCATTCGGCATAATAGGCTACGGTGCGGGCCAGTCCTTCGTCCAGCGTAACCGTGGAGCGCCAGTCCAGGGCCTTTTGGATTTTTGAAAAATCAGCATAGTAGTCGCCAACTTCGATGTTTTTTTTATCTGCGGGAAAGTCCACGGTGCGAATCCGCCCCCGGCCGGCTGCTGCGATGGCCTTTTCGGCTGTCCGGCGTACTGAAACGGGCTGTCCGCTGCCCAGGTTGTATACCTGCCCGACGGACTTGGCGGAAGCACCGACCAGCAGCAATGCCTCCACCACGTCGTCGATATAAGTAAAATCCCGGCGCTGGTCTCCCTGACCGTAGATCGGGATTTCTTCGTCGTCTATGGCGAGGCGGACAAACCAGTTTAAAAATCCCTGCCGGCTGTGGCGCATCTGGTGCCGGGGGCCATAGGTATTGGTCAGTCGTACGGAGGCGGCGCGAATGCCGTGATACTTGCTGTAAAGCAGGTGATAGGATTCACCGGCGATATTGTTGATGCCGTTTACATCGGTGGGCTGCATGGGATGGTTTTCATCTACCGGCAAATACCGGGCGCGTCCGTACTGGCTGCGGGTGCCGGCAAAAATGACCTTGATTCCCGGGTTGTTGAGGCGGCATGCCTCGAGAATTTTCAACTGGCCCAGGCAGTTTATTTCCAGGTCCGTAAAGGGGTCGGTCATGGAATCGATATGACTCAGGGTGCCGGCCATGTTGAAAAGAATGTCCTGGTTTTGCACCAGGTACGCCATGGAATGAATATCGCGAACATCCGAAAAGTTGACGTGCACCCTGTCTTCAATACCGGCAATGTTGTAAGGGTTGCCGCCGTATGTTGGAATAAGGGAGTCGACCAGGCGAACCGCTGCGTCCATTTCAACGAGCCGGCGTGCGATGGAACTGCCGATAAAACCCAGTCCGCCGGTGATCAGTACGGTTTTTTTTGAATAGAATGCCTGCAGGTCCATGTCTGTCATCCTTTTTTGTCCAGCATGCTGTGAAAAAAAGACTGGGTTTTTGCGATCATGGCGGTTTGGTTAAAATGCCGTTCAGCCAGTATGCGGCTTTGCCGTCCCATGGCCAGCAGTTGATCCGGTGCGGCCAGCAGTTGCCTGATGGCTGCCGCCAGGGCGGGCGCGTTCGCCGGCGGTACGAGCAGGCCGTTGACGCCATGCTGTACGGCCTCAGGAATGCCGCCGACCCGGGTTGAAACAACGGGTTTTCCCAC
>JAOZSC010000379.1 GCA_029939875.1 Desulfobacterales bacterium | reverse complement strand
TTTCTGATAGTCCCGGCTGATGGAAAATGCCACTTCGGCCACATTGGTAGCCGGATCCACCAGGTACTCGCCAAGGCCCACCACTTGTCCGAAGCCGAATTCACCAACGACCGCCACGATGGTCAAATCCTTTATATAATCAATCTGGGATACGCCTTCAACCTCTTCTTGCAAAAAACTGGTCTTTTCGTGGAAAAATCTCGCTACCACGTCATCTTTTTCCAGGTTGTAAAAGTGCTCCTGGATGCGCCTTTCATCCACCGGTTTGACCGGACGCACCACGATTTGCTCGTTGTTTATTTTAATGGTATCTTCCAGGTGGATGGGATAGACCCCGTGAATGGATTCGCTCAGTGTGCGCTCGGCGCTGATAAGTCCCATTTTGCGGGCTTCGAAAAAAAGCTCGTCGCGAAAATCGGGATGCGCAATACTGATCATGGCCATGGCCCGTTCCTGGAGACTCTTGCCGAACAGATTCACGGCCCCGAATTCGGTAACCACGTAGTGAACGTCTCCCCGTGGCACAACAACGGCCGTATCGGTAAGAAAAGGAACAATGCGGCTGGTTTTGCCCTGCCGGGTGGTGGACGGCAGCATCAGGATAGATTTTCCGCCCGGTGACTGCACCGCCCCGCGCATAAAATCCACCATGCCGGTCACCCCGGAAAAATGATTGTACGGCAGGGCGTCGGCGGCCACCTGGCCCGACAGGTCCATGGTCATGGCAACACTCATGGAGACCATTTTGTTGTGACGCGCAATAATGGCCGGGTTATTGACATAATCAGAAGGATGAAACTCGATGGCCGGATTGTCATTTAAAAACTCATACAATTCTTCACTGCCGATGGCACTGCTGCCCACCATTTTCCCGTCGTTAAAACCCTTTTTGCGGTTGGTAATCACCCCCCGGGCAAACAGGTGCATAATGTCGTCGGTGACGTACTGGGTGTGAACGCCCAGGTCGTTTTTGTCCGCCAGGGCCAGCAAGGTCGCCTGGTGGGTAGCGCCAAGACCGATTTCAAGGGTGGCGCCGTCTTCGATCAGCCGGGCGATCAGCCGACCGATGGCGTTGGCCGCCTCCAGCTCCGGATTGTGATCGATGGTCAGCAGCGGTTCGTCATACTCCACAAAAATATCGACATCATTGACATGGATAAAACTTCTACCCAACACCCGTGGCATATGAGAATTGACCTGGGCGATCACCAGGTCGGCCGACATGGCTGCCGCCAGGGTGATGTCCACGGAAACTCCCAGGCTCATCCAGCCGAAATCATCCGGGGGGCACAACTGAATGAGGGCCACGTGAATCGGCAGCAGCCGGCTTTTAAAAAGCCGGGGCACGGCCGAAAGGTTGATGGGCGTGATAAAACGCTGGTTGCGGGCAATGGCCTTGTGGCTGCCGGAGCCCAGATAAAACGAACGAATATTAAGGCTGTGATCCTTGGTTTTATTGGCGATCAGCGTCAGGGGTGTGGTTTCAAGGCACAACAGGCGTATGATTTCGATATCCTGCATAAAACCCGAAGCATCGGAAATTTCACGCACCAGGTGCTGGGGTTCCCCGCAGGAGGATCCAAGGTATACTCGCTGCCCAGCCTTGATGGCCTTGATCGCATCGGCTGCGCTACGCCTGTTTTCAACGTACCGGTCGGCCCAATAAGCGGATGACGCCATGTGTGTCTCCTTGGTATAGAAGGTTCAATTAGCCTATTTGGATAAGATTGGCAAGGACAAGAATGCCACTATTACCTCTTGACTCGCAATTATTTTTTACATATATCTTCAATTTCGTGCGCTGGCGGACGATTTTCTTAATTAAATGCCTAATGTTATAAGCGCTGGGATAAACCCTTGGATGGAACAAAAACATGAATACACTTAAAATGCTGAGCCGCTGGATTGACACGCTCAACGAATGGATCGGGCGAGGGGTGGCCTGGGTCAGCCTGGCACTGGTGCTGGTCATTTTTACCGACGTGGTCATGCGCTACCTGTTCAACACCAGCTTTGTCTTCACCCAGGAACTGGAGTGGCACCTGTTTGGTTTCATTTTTCTGATAGGCGCCGGCTACACGCTGCTGCACGACGGTCACGTGCGGGTGGATATTATCTATCAGCGCCTGGGCTATAAAGGGCAGGCCTGGGTAAATTTGATGGGCGTCATCTTTTTTTTAATCCCGGGATGCCTGATGGTCGTTGCGACGTCCTGGAAGTTCATGCTGAACTCCTTTCTGATTCTGGAAGGGTCTCCGGACCCCGGCGGTATTCCGTTTCGATTCCTGATAAAAGGATGCATCCCGGCGGGCTTTGTGCTCCTGCTGATGCAGGGGGTTTCCCTGGCAATTCACAGCTTATTGCAGATTACCGGACGGGAAATCCCTGAAGAGGGGGCCTCCTGATGGAATATTTGCCCGCCTGGATGTTTCTGGCCTTGACGATTTTATTGATGATCGGTTTTCCGGTGACTTTCACCCTGCTGGGAACGGCCCTGGTTTTCGGCCTCATCGGTTTCGGTTGGGATTTTTTCAACCTGCTGCCATTGCGCATCTGGGGCCGCATGACCAATGTCACCCTGATTGCCGTGCCTCTGTTCGTCTTCATGGGGGTCATGCTCGAACGCTCCGGTTTGGCCGAAGAACTGCTGGACACCATGGGACTGCTCTTCGGTCGCTTGCGTGGCGGCCTGGCTATCTCGGTGGTGGTGGTCGGCGCCCTGCTGGGGGCCTCCACCGGCATCGTCGGCGCCACGGTTGTCACCATGGGACTGCTGGCTGTCCCCACCATGCTGCGCCGCGGCTACCAGAAGGAGCTGGCCACCGGCACGGTGGCGGCCTCGGGGACCCTGGGCCAGATTATCCCGCCCAGCATCGTTCTGGTGCTCATCGGTGATATTGTCGGGGTGTCCGTTGGAGACCTGTTCATGGGTGCCGTTTTGCCCGGCCTGGTGCTGGTGGGACTTTTCATCGCCTACATTCTGATCGTCGCTTATTTCAGGCCCGGCATTGCCCCTGCAATTTCAAAAGAGGAACTGGCGACCATCGGTGCCAGCCAGCTGGCCATCCGAGTTGCCAAGGCCCTGGTACCGCCCATGGCTTTAATCGTATCGGTGCTGGGGTCCATTTTTGCCGGCATTGCTTCGCCCACCGAGGCTGCGGCCGTGGGCGCCATGGGCGCCGGCGTGCTGACCGTCATCAACAAAAAATTCAACCTGACCCTGCTAAACGAGGTAATGCTCGCCACGGTCAAACTGACCTGCATGGTTTTTATCATTCTGTGCGGCGCGGCGGCCTTCGGCCTTGTCTTCCGGGGGTTGGGCGGCGACGGTCTCGTGCGGGGATTTTTGGGTGGCATTGCCAACAAATACAGCCACGGCGCCGTGCTGGCCATCGTGATGCTGCTGATTTTTTTCATCGGATTTTTCCTGGATTTTATTGAAATCACCTTTATCCATGTGCCGGTGCTGGCGCCGATCATGATCGATTTCGGCT
>JAOZSC010000378.1 GCA_029939875.1 Desulfobacterales bacterium | reverse complement strand
ATCCACCGTGGGATTGAAAACCACCTGGGTGATGCCCTCGCGATCCCTTAAATCCACAAAGATGACACCGCCATGGTCCCGTCGGCGCAAAACCCAGCCCATCAAAACGACCTCCCGGCCGATGTCATCTATTCCCAGCTCACAGCAGTTGTGAGTTCTTCGCATGTTTCCCAGTAAGTCTGGCAAGCTATCTCTCCTTTCAGACGGGTTCGTGAAAAGCCCATCTGCTGCGTTGTGCTGCGTCTTTCGTCATTCCGACGTACTCATCGTACGACTCATTTCTCAAGACTTGCACGCCTTGCATATGAACTTTTCACGAACCCGCTAAAATTGTCTGTTGTTGGTTGTCTGTTGTCCGTGGTTACAGATATCAGCCGCCAGTCAGCATGTGTTCGAAATAAATTGCAACGGACAACGGACGACTGACGACCTGCTATCTGCAACTTAAGCAAAAATTACCTGTTTTATATTCTCGACAACATGATCCAGGCCAACCGTTGTCTGCTCCTTGGTCTGCATGTTCCGCAAAATGGCAGTGCCTTGTTCCAGTTCATTTTCACCCAGAATCAACACGTGGGATGCGCCCAGTCTGTTTGCGCGTTTCATCTGGCTTTTCAGGCTCCTGCCGGAAAAGTCCATCTCGGCACGGATGCCGGCCAGCCCCAGGCTGCAAATCCACTCAAAGGCCATCGCCTGGCTCTGCGCCCCAAGGGCCGCCACAAACAGGTGCGGTGTTCGCTGTAGATCGGCGGAATTCAGGCCGCAAATTTCGGCCAGGCGGTCAAAACCGATGGCAAACCCGGTAGCCGGCATTTCGGGTCCGCCCAGTTCCTTTACCAGACCGTCATAACGTCCGCCGCCGGCGACCGCACTTTGAGCTCCCAGGGAACCCGTCTGGATTTCAAAGGTGGTGCGCGCATAGTAATCCAGTCCGCGAACCAGGCGTTTGTCAATCACATAAGGGACATTGAGCCGGTCCAGTGATTGCTGAACTTCGGCAAAATCCTCTTTGCATTCGGCGCACAGATGATCCAGGATTGACGGCGCATCGACCAGGGCTTCGCGGCAGGCCGGCACCTTGCAGTCCAGCACTCGCAAAGGATTGCGATCCCGTCGCCGGATACAGTCCGAACACAGCCGGTCACTGACCGACATCAGCATTTCCCGCAGGGCCGTCTTGAACCCGGGCCGGCACTTGGGGCATCCCAGCGAGTTGATGTGAGCCCGGGCATCAGCGACTTTTAAGCGTGAAAAAAGCGTGGTCAGCAAAAAAATGAGCTGAACGTCGACCAGCGGCGATGCCACGCCGAAGATCTCGGCATCAATCTGGTAAAACTGCCGGTAGCGCCCTTTCTGGGGTCGTTCCCGGCGAAACATGGGCCCGATCATATACAGTTTTTGAACCGGGTCGGCGGCAAACATCTTATGCTGGATATAGGCCCGCACAATGGAAGCCGTGGCTTCCGGGCGCAGGGTGATCATGTCCCCCTTGCGGTCGGCAAAGGTATACATCTCTTTTTCCACGATGTCCGTGTCTTCACCGATACTGCGTTTGAACAGTTCCGTGCGCTCCATGATGGGAATGCGGATCTGTTTGAAGCCGAAATCTTCAAACAGCTCGACAGCGATTTTTTCGATCTGCTGCCACAGTTCGATATCGCCGGGAAGAATATCTTTAAAGCCTCTAATTAACTGTATCATGATGTGTTTCCAGCTCCTGCCGATGGGCGATAGTCAGGATGATCGGTTCCAGTTTCAAAATTTACCACATCTGAACCTATAGATTAAGAGCATAAAACTTTATGTTTATCTTATTTATTAATTTAAAGTCAATACCATAATTTTGGTTATATAGCTTGACACTACAGGCTCTTTTGCTTAGAAACTATTTTGTAAACCTGCACGGAAGGAAAAAGCAGCTTGGCTCATCATGGAAAATACAATGCCCTGACGGACGTCACCGGCATTTCAGTTGGAAATTACACGGACGAGCAGGCGGCCTGCGGGGTCACCGTTGTGCTCTGCCCCCAGGGGGCGGTCGCCAGCGTTGACGTGCGGGGATCAGCCCCGGGCAGCCGCGAAATCGCCCTTCTGGACCCGGCCAACCTGGTACAGGAAGTCCAGGCGGTGGTCCTGTCCGGCGGATCGGTCTTTGGCCTGGCAACCGCCGACGGCGTGGTGCGCTGGCTGGCGGAAAAAGGCCATGGCTTTGCGCTGCCCGATGGTCACGTGGCCCCCATCGTACCGGCTGCGGTCCTGTTTGATCTCGGCCGCGGCGCACAATTCACTCCCCCCATCAGCGCCGAGTGGGGACAGGCGGCCTGCCGGGCGGCGGCCAGTGGCCCTATCGAAACGGGCTGCACGGGTGCCGGTACCGGCGCCTTTTCCTGGAGCATCAAAGGCGGGCTGGGAACTGCCAGCCGGGTCCTGGATACCGGGATTACCGTGGCGGCCCTGGTGGCGGTAAATTCCGACGGCACGGTGGTCAACCCGGACAGCGGCCGGCTGTGGGAAATCGGCCTGGAACTCGACAATGAGTTCGGCTCCCAGGGACAGCGCACCGTGAAACTACCGCCCAAACCGGAAATCCTGCCCACCGGCAACACGACCATCGGCCTGGTGGCCACCGACGCGGTGTTGACCAAACAGCAGGCCCAAAAAATCGCCCAGATGGCCCACGACGGCATGGCCCGAGCGATCCGGCCAGCCCACACCATGTTCGACGGCGACATGATTTTCTGCCTGGCCACGGGCAAAAAAATGCTGCCGGAAGTGCCCGGTTTTTTCGTCGCACCCTATGCCCAAGCTGTCAATGATCTGGGGCATGCCGCGGCCGACTGCATGGCCCGTGCCATTATCCACGGCATCTTAACTGCCCGCAGCCTGGCGGGCATGACCGCTTTTTGCGATTTGGAAGATCTATAGTGACTCCTTTTCGTGGCTGGAAAGCCACTCCCACGAAAAGTTGACGTTAAGTTAATGACATTGAGCACCAATTAACGAATAACAAACAATATCCAAATTCGATTCCAAAACGTTCAATAATCAACTAAGTAAAGGAGAAACCATGAAAAAATTGCTATTTATCGGCCTGGCTCTGGCGCTGATTCTCCCGGTTGCGGGGGCGGCGGCGGAAACCCCGCAAAAAGGCGGCAACATGACCATCAGTGTGGGAGATGAACCTCCGGGGCTGGACCCCACAGCAAGTGCCTCGGCCGCCATTGACCGTGTGGTGTACTCCAATATCATGGAGGGTCTGGTCAAAGTCGACCGCAGCGGGCAATTTGTCCCCGGTCTGGCCACCAAATGGGACGTATCACCGGATGGTAAGATTTACACGTTTTACCTGCGCAAAGGCGTCACCTTTCACAACGGCGCGCCTTTCAACGCCCGGGTTGCCAGGTGGAACCTCGAGCGCAGTGCGGCGAAAGGCACTAAAAACGCCCACCCGGAATTTTTTCGCGTGATCGAAAAAATTGAGATGCCCGATGACA